>CAZBCO010000183.1:0-5595 GCA_964490295.1 uncultured Planctomycetota bacterium | reverse complement strand
TTCGGGGGCGTGCTCGGCGAGCAGGGCGTCGAGGCGGGCGGCCATCTCGCCGACCAGCACCACGGCCTTGCACCGCGCCGCGGCCGAGGCGACCGGGGCATAGTCCACGCCCTTGTCGCGGCCCCCCAGGATGAGCACCACCGGGGCGGCAAACGCTTCGATGGCGGCGACCGAGGAGGCGGGCGTGGTGGCCTTGGAATCGTTGTAGTACCGGACGCCGCGCCATTCGCGGACAAACTCGATGCGGTGCTCGGCTCCCTCGAAGCCGGCCAGGGCCGGGCCGACCCGGGCGGCGTCCGCGCCGGCCGCCAGGCACGCGGCGGCGGCCGCGGCGGCGTTCGAGACGTTGTGCGCTCCGGGGACGGTCAGCTCGTCGAGGCGCAGCACGACCGTCTCGCGTCCGGCTTCGCGGGCCACCAGCAGGCCGTCCCGGACGCAGACGCCCTGCTCCAGCACCTGCCGGGTGCTGAACAAGACCGGCCTCGCCGGAGTCTCCGCCGCCCAGGCGGCCAGCCGGGGGTCGTCGGCGTTGAGCACCGCAACACCCGACGCGGCCTGGTGGGCCACGATGGAGCGCTTGGCGGCGACATAGTGCTCCATCGACGGATGCCAGTCGAGGTGGTTGGGCGAGAGGTTGGTGACCACGGCAATGTCCGGAGCACGCCCGGTGGGAGCCAGCCGGTGCAACTGGGCGCTGGACAGCTCCAGCACGACGCGATGGTCGGGGGCGATGCGGGGCAGCACGTCGAGCAACGACCGCCCGATGTTGCCGCCCAGCCAGGTGCCCGGCCCGGCGAGGGCGCGGGCGATCATCGAGGTGGTGGTGGTCTTGCCCACACTGCCGGTCACGCCGAGAATCGGCGCGGGGCAGCGCTCGAAGAAGAGGTTGATCTCGGTGGACACTGGGACGCCCGCCGCTTCGGCCCGCTGGAGGTACGGGTTGCTGGGCTTGACCGCGGGGTTGACGATGAGCAGGTCGGCCTCGGTGAAGTCGTCGGGCCGGTGGCCGCCGAGGTGAAACCTCGCCGCCTCGCCCACCGCGGCAATCGATTCCGCCAGGTTCTCCGCCGTGTCGAGGTCGGTGACAGTCACCACCGCGCCCTGGCCGAGCAGATAGCGCGCCACCCCGACGCCGCCGCCGAATCGGCCCAGGCCCATCACCGTGACTTTTTTGCCCTGGAGTTCCATCGGATATGGACTCTACCATCCGCCCCCCGACCGGTCAACCGCGCGTTGGCTTCGGGGCGGTTTTATCTTGGGGGCGAGGCGGGGGCTTGACCCGCGCTCGGCGGGCGGGCATAATGGCACCTAGACAGGTAGGTTTTTGTGGGAAGGAGATATCCGATGGCAAACATTCATCAAAGCGTTCTGGATTTTATCGGCCACACCCCGCTGGTGCGGCTGAACGAGCTGGACAAGGGCCACGATGCGACCGTGCTGGTCAAGCTGGAATCGTTCAACCCCTGCGGCAGCGTCAAGGACCGCATCGCCCTGAGCATGCTCCGGGCCGCCGAGGAGGAGGGCCTGCTGCAGCCCAACAGCGTGATTATCGAGCCGACCTCCGGGAACACCGGCATCGGCCTGGCCTTTGTGGGCGCGGCGTTGGGCTACAAGGTGATGTTGACCATGCCCGAATCGATGAGTGTCGAGCGGAGGAATCTGCTGGCGATGCTCGGAGCCGAGCTGGTGTTGACCCCCGGCGATGAGGGTATGCTCGGAGCCATCGCCAAGGCGGAGGAGCTGGCCGAGTCGCTGCCCCACGCCTTTATGCCGCAGCAGTTCAAGAACCCGGCGAACCCTAAAATTCACCGCGAGACGACCGGGGAAGAGATCTGGGCGGACACCGAGGGGCAGGTCGATGCCTTTGTGGCGGGTGTGGGCACCGGGGGGACTATCACCGGCGTCGGCTCGCTGCTGCGCGAGCGGAACCCGGACGTGCGGCTGGTCGCCGTCGAGCCGGCGGATTCGCCGGTGTTGTCCGGCGGCTCGCCCGGCCCGCACAAGATTCAGGGCATCGGCGCCGGGTTCGTGCCCGACGTGCTGGATACCGGCTTGCTGGATGAGATTATCCAGGTGACCAACGAGGACGCGGCGGACATGGCCGTGCGGCTGGCCCGGAGCGAGGGCATCCTCTGCGGCATCTCGGCGGGCGCCAACGTCTGGGCCGCCCTGGTGCTGGCTCGAAGGCCGGAGTTCAGCGGCAAAACCATCGTCACCGTGATCTGCGACACCGGCGAGCGCTACCTCACCGTCCCGTTGCTGACCGCGGCCGTCAAACGCGCCGAGTAGGCCGCCGTGTCCACGCAGGCCGACCGCCCGGCGAAACCCGCATTCACCTGAAGCGACCGGAGGGACTATGCGACGTGTGGTGGTGGTGGGAAGCTCGAACACCGACCTGAGCGTGCTCTGTCCGAGCCTGCCGGGCCGGGGCGAGACCGTGCTGGGCGGCAGCCTGTACACCGCTCCGGGCGGGAAGGGAGCGAACCAGGCCGTCGCCGCCGCGCGGGCCGGAGCCGAGGTGGTCTTTCTGGGCGCGGTGGGCGATGACGACTTCGGCCGAGCGGCCTTGGCCGGCCTGAGCGACGACGGCATTGACGTCCGCCACGTCGCGGTCCATCCCGGCGTGCCCAGCGGCGTCGCCCTCATTCTGGTCGAGCAGTCCGGCGAGAACCTCATCGCCGTGGCCCCCGGTGCCAACGCCCGGCTGGCCCCCGACGACGTGGACCGCTGCGCCGAGGTCATTCGCGGGGCCGATCTGGTGCTGCTTCAACTGGAGGTGCCGTTGCCCACCGTGATGCGCGCCGCGGCCATCGCCCGGCAAGCCGGGGTGACGGTGATGCTCAATCCCGCGCCGATGCCCGATGCCCCCTTGCCCGAAGCCCTGCTTCAACAGATCGACTACCTGGTGCCCAACCAGGGCGAGCTGCTGCGGATGACCGGCCGGGAGGAGGCCGCCTCGGCGGCGGACGCGCTCTTCGCCCTGGGCGTCCGGGCCTTGATCGTGACCCTCGGCGAGCAGGGGGCGCGGGTGGTGACGCCGGAGAGCACCGTCGCCGTGCCCAGCGTGCGGGTCGAGGCGGTGGACGCCGTGGGGGCGGGCGATTGCTTCTGCGGGTATCTGGCCGCCGGACTGGCGGAGGGTGCCCCGCTGGTGGAGGCCGCCCGGCTGGCGTGCGCCGCGGCCGCCCGGTCTGTCACGGTTCAGGGGGCGCAGCCGTCGATTCCGTATCGGAACGACGTCGCCCCCGCCGCTTCGTAGTTCGGGGAACCTTGCTGATGGCCCGATCCATCCCCATTGAGCGCGGGCCGGTCCGGCTCACAACCTCCACCACGCGGCGCGGGGCGACCGTAATCCGCCATCCGCGCGGCGCGCCGCTGGCCGCCGGAGCGGTCCTGCTGGCCGTCGCGGCTCTGCTGCTCCCGGTGCTGTTCCGGCGCGAGACCTTCTGGGAGGAGCCGATGCACATCGCCGTGGTGCTGTTGCTGATGACGCCCGGACTGTGGAACCTGCAACGGGCGTTCCGGCGGCGGGTGGTGCTGACCGTGGCGGACGGCGAGCTGGCCGTGGCCTGCGGGCCGGCCTTCCTGGAGCACCGGTTGCTGAGCTTCCCGCTGGACGGCCTCGAATGGCGGGTGGGCGACGAGCTGGGGATGGCCGTCCGCTACGACGCCCACGCGGTCAACCAGCGGCTGCTGGCCGGAATCAATCCGCTGGCTCGCGGCCGGCTGGAGTCCCGGGAGGTCAGCGTCCACGTGCTGCAAGTCCGGGGCGTCGGGCAGTCGGAATGGCTCAGCCTGTTCGGCTCGCAATTGGCGTCGGAAGTCGAGAGCGCCGGGCTGGTGCTCGGCCAGGCGGTGCGGGCCGCCAAGACGCCGACGGACGCGAAGGCCGACGACGACAGCGCGGTCAGCCCGTGATGTGAAAGCCGTTGAACTCGCCGGTGGCCTCGGACCAGGCCAGGTCCACCCGGCTGACGCGGGCCAGCATCGGGCCGCGTCGGCACCAGGCGACCATCGCCTCGACCGCCGCCTCGTCTCCCTCGAAGACCGCCTCGACCGTGCCGCGGGCGGTGTTCCGCGCCCAGCCGCTCAACCCGCGGCGCTCGGCCTCGCGGAGCGTGGCGAACCGGAAACCCACGCCCTGCACCCGCCCGTGAATCGTCACCGTCGCCCGTTTGGCGGTCATCGGTTGGCTCCCTATCGCGCCCGTTGCAGCGCCTCGTTGGCCTTCTCGGTCAGCTCCTCGGCAATCTCCTTCGGGGTGTTGCGGCCGCCGATAGCCCGCGACGCGGCCAGCTCGATGAAGGTGCGCACCGCCTGCCACCCGCTCTGGCCCGGTTCGGGCCGGGCCATCGGCAACACATCGAACGCGCGGCGGTTGCGGGGCTGCTCGGCGAAGAAATCCCGCACCGTCTGCGTCTGAGCCGCCGAGGTGCGCACCGGCAGATACCCCGTGCCCGTGGCCCAGCGCGCGGTCACCTCGGTCGAAGAGAAATAGCGGATGAACTCCCACGCGGCCCGCTGGCGTTCGGGCGTGGTCTGCATCACCGCCACGTTCGCCCCGAACAACACCGTCACCGGCTCGACGCCCTCCCCATGCGGGATGATGGCCATATCCCAGCGGAACCGGTCTTTGACGTCGGCATCGATATAGGGGCGGTTGGTGCTGGAGCGGATGAAGAAGGCACACTCGCCGGCGGCGAAATCCCGCCCGTCCTGGTGGCTCTCGCGGTCGATCTGATACGCCGCCCCCGAACGCACCAGGTCGTGAAGCAGGGTGAAGACCTGCACCCCGGCCGGGGCGTTGAACAGCGCCCGGGTGCAGTCCTCGTTCAACAGCTTGCCGCCGAAGGACATCACCATCGCGTTCACCGTAGAAGCGTCCACCGAGATCGGATAGCCCCGCTTGCCCAGCTTCACCACCGCCAGACACTGCTCCTTGAACTCCGCCCAGGTCGTCGGCGGGGCGTCGTAGCCCGCCTCCCGAAGCAGGTCGGCGTTGTAGTACAACATCAACACGCTCTTGGTGAACGGAAAGGTGTAGAACTTATTGCCGTAGGCCGCGTAGCGGTTGTTCTCCAGGATGCTGGGGATGATGTCGGCGAGGCTTTCCTTCGAGAGGCCGATATCGGGGTCGTGAATATAATCATCCAGCGCCACCGCCGCACCCATCTCGATATACTCGGCGACCATGCTCTCGTAAGCGACCACCAGGTCGGGCAGCTTCCCGGTGGGGATGGCGGCTCGCACCTTCTGGAACAGCGTCGTGTAATTGCCCGCGTAATGCAGCTCGACCGGGATAGGCGGATTGGTGCGGTTATAATCGTCCACGATGCCCTGGAGCAGCTCGAGGGTTTGCTGGGCCTGCGTATGCCAGAAGACCAGCGGCCTCGGCCCGGCGTCCGGGTCCTGCCCCCGCCCGCATCCGCTCAGCATCCCCACCGCACACAGCACCGACAGCATCGTCCGCATCATCGCATCCTCCTCACAGCCCGGTTCCGGCAACCCATCGCCACATCAACGCCGATATGATACCAAGCCGCGACGCCGCTATCAATGAGCGGCAGCCAACGCCGCCGTGCCGGAGCAACGCTG
>CAZBCO010000182.1:0-5059 GCA_964490295.1 uncultured Planctomycetota bacterium | reverse complement strand
AAGCGTTTCACCGCAAAGGGCGCAGAGATCGCAGAGGTTTGTGCGAAGCCGCTCTGTGCCTCTGCTCGTACTCCTGCTCCTACTCGTGCTCGTGCTCGTACTCCCAATCGAAATCCCCCGCCCCGACGCAGTGCGACGCGAAGCGTCTTTCGGAGTGCGGCATCACGATGCCGCTTTCACGCCAGTCCACCGCCGCAGCTTACCCCCCCCCCACGCGGGAATCGGGGCTTTCCAAAGCAGGTTCAGGCGGAAATAAGTATTGTGTTTACCGAACGCTGAGATAGATAGCGGCACTTGTGGGCAAAATAGCCTGGCGAAGTCTTGCTTGATTAGGCTATCAGCAGCAATGTCATCAAATACAGTTAGTAAGGGGAAGTTCCTTGATGGTAGAAATGTGATTCTGCAACCACCATCCAGTTATTTCTTTCAAGGGTTCGGTAAGCCATTGCGGTAATACGTCCGGGGCGTCCAAGACCTTGGTATATTAGCATTCCACGATTGGAGCTTTTCATGTAAGGGAAAAGACTCGCCTTGTTACGGGCAGGATCATGCCATAAGCTAGAACCTTCAACATTGAGATTATTGTTATCTTGATGACAGAAAACTTTGTCCTCACCGTCTAGAAGAGTTACCTGCCGTTTCTTTCCCCAGTTAGCCATCATCTTTGATATGATCTGTTCCGCCTCTTGTGCTTCATGTTGTGACGCCTCAAGGAATTCCACTGTCTTCCTGAGCGTTGTGCGGGCTTCATTGATGACGTATGGCATGCCCATTTCAACAGCTTTTGAAACCGGGTTATCGTGGCAGTTGTCTTCTAACAGTTTGATGTATCTCTTCAGATTGCCTTTAAAGGCTTCGCGGTCCTTGGGGTTGTAGAGGATAACCCCGTGATGCCTCACATCAAAAGGCAACCGCTTGCTCCTCTTGTGATCCATTACCATCACAGTGCCTTGCCGTGATGCGTGCCTAACCCCCAATTCATACCATACGTTGGGGTTCATGTCTGTGAGTACCGCAAGCACTAGGTCCGCTGTCAGCAAATCACGGATTATCGCATCGGGAATGCTTTCCGGCGTAGCTTCCGAGCGGTACGCCTCATAACCGCAATCCTCTAAAGATGGTTTTAGGAATCGCTCGAAGAAAATTCTCCAATACTTCTCGCTGTGCCACCACGAAGTCTTAGAAATTGGCATAATAACAAAGCATCGAGGCTTATCAAACACGGGTTGTTAACCTCCTAAGCCGAGCTGATCTACGCCATTGGTTCGGTGCTTTGGAGCTTCCTTGAAGGTTTCGCCCAGAACGCGCGGCGGGGTGCGCAGGCAATGCGGGTGTGGGCGGTCGGGATCGGCGAGGAGTTCCTCGATAGTGAGTATCTGGATACGGGGGTAGTCTTTGCCCCAAGCCTCGGAATGGTAGTATCCGGCGCTGACGGCCTCTTCGATCATCGGCTTGGTGGGCGGTTCGAGCGTGATGAACACGCCCATCTCGGCGCGTTCGCGGTCGAGTACGCCCTTGAGGTCGCGGAGGTCGCCGACCTTCACCTTGCCGCTCTTGACTTGCACCAGCACGGTGCGGGCCGTGCCCTTGGCGTTGTCGATGAAGTTAAAACTGCCGTCGATGCCCTTGTCCGAGCCCTTTTTCTGGTCGCTGGCCGCTGGCCGCGCGCCGATGAGGCCGAGCGCCCAGTACTGGAACTGGTAGCGGTCGCGCACCGCGAGTTCCCGCGCGCCGCCGAGGTCTTCGGGCTCGCCGACCACGAGGAACTTGGGGGCCGGCTCGAAGCGAGTCAACCGGTGCTTGATGAGGTTGATGGCCAGGTGCGTGACATCAATACCCATCCAAAGGCGCGCAGGCTGGTCGGGGTTCTCACGGTTCAGGGTTTCGACCGCGTCAATCGTCGTCCCGCATCCGCAGAACGGGTCGAGAACCACGTCACCGGGGTTGGAGGAGGCGGCGACGATGCGCTCCAAGAGTGCCAGAGGCTTTTGCGTGGGATAGCCGAGCCTCTCTTTGCCGGACGGAGGTAATATCGAAATCGGCCACCAATCCGGCATCAAGGTTCCCCCGGAATCAACGTTTAGACTTCCGGGTTTGCGTTGGCCTTCCTCAAATACCGCGACCTGCTTCTTGCCTTTGAAGCGCTTCAAAGTGGTTTCGGACAGCGGCACATACAGCGGGTTAAACTTTCGTTTGCGAGAGTCGCTGCAATAAAAGAGGATCACATCATGGTTGCGCTGGAACTGATGGGTAATATTGGACCACTTGCGATAACACCAGATGATTTCATTGCAGAAGTTTCGACCGCCAAAGATACCGTCCAGCACCAGCTTCAAGTAGTGGCTGGCAGTAGGGTCGCAGTGGAGGTAGAGCGAGCCGGTCTTCTTGAGAACGCGGTGGAGCATCACCAACCGCGTCGCCATCTGGACTAGATAGGCGAACATCTCGCTGTGCCCGAGGAAATCATGGAAGGTGTTGACCAGCTTACGGAGGGCAACCGGTGCGAAGCCGGCATCGGTGACCAGCCATTCGTAATTGCGCTGGGCGGTGTCGTCCCATGTCCAAGTATCGTCGAACGCTTTGATCTGGGCGGCGCTGGGCGTGCCCTTGTGGGCTTTGAAGAGGATGTTGTAGGGGCGCTTCGAGTTGAACGGCGGGGCGAGATAAATCAGATCGACCGATTCATCGGGGAACAGATCGCGACGTTCGTTGAGAAAGTAGGCGTTGTCGCCGAAGCAGAGCAAATTTTCGGGCACTGGCTCTTCCTTATTCGCTGGGACTGGTTACACCCATTAACGCATTCTATGTGCATCTGATAATGTGTTTTATACCTGATTTGATGCTGTCGCTGCAAGGTTTATCCGGCGGATTTAGAAGCAACATGATAATGTCTCCCATGCTATGCCCTTGAAAAGAGTCGCCCATAATGTTGCAGTATACCTGAGCGACGATTCCCTGCAAGCCACATGGGGGCGCGCGGGGGCTTGGGAGCATGGGCGCGCGGGGGCATGGGAGATCGGGAGCGGGAGCTTGAGAATGGGGTGCTGAGGGGTGAATTTTACGGGCTTTTTTTCAAATTGGATTTTGACAATGGGGGGCGGGGGGGTATAATCACCGGGCTTTTCGGTGGGAAAGGCGCCCGGTGGTTCAATAACCCGACTGGTGGAAGGACTATGAGCAAACCCTACGATGCAATACTGCGCGACAAACTGGATGAGACCAACCTGGCGAAGCTGATGGCTCTGCCGAACGAGAAGCTGCACCGGTTTGTGGCCGAGGCGGTTACCATCGGGCAGCCGGCGTCGGTGTTTGTGGTGACGGATTCGGCGGAGGACATCGCGCGGGTGCGGGCGATGGCCACGGAGCTGGGCGAGGAGCGCCCGCTGGCGATGGACGGCCATACGGTACACTTCGACGGGCCGAAGGACCAGGGCCGCGATAAGGCGGTCACCAAGTATCTGGCCCCGGAGGGCGACGACCTGGGGGCGAACCTGAACCAGATGGACCGCGAGGCGGGCCTGGCGGAGGTCAAGGGGCTGCTGACCGGGGCGATGGCCGGGCGGACGATGTTTGTCCGCTTCTTCTGCCTGGGGCCGACCTGCTCGCCGTTCTCGATTTCGGGCGCACAATGCACCGACTCGGCCTATGTGGCGCACAGCGAGGACTTGCTGTATCGCCCCGGCTATGAGCAGTTCAAGCGGCTGGGAGACGACCCCGGCTTCTTCCGCGTGCTGCATTCGGCGGGCGAGGTGGACGAGCGCGGGTGCAGCAAGAACGTGGAGCAGCGCCGCATCTATATCGACTACACCGACGAGTGTGTGTACAGCGTGAACACGCAGTATGCGGGCAACACCGTGGGCTTCAAGAAGCTGGCGCTGCGGCTGGCGATTCGCAAGGCGGACCGCGAGGGCTGGTTGGCGGAGCACATGTTGCTGGTGGGGATTCACGGGCCGAACGACCGGGTGACCTATTTCGCGGGGGCGTTCCCCAGCGCCTGCGGGAAGACCTCGACGGCGATGCTGCCGGGCGAGACCATCGTCGGCGACGACCTGGCTTACCTCCGCGTGCTGGAGGGCGAGGCCCGGGCGGTGAACGTGGAGTGCGGCATCTTCGGCATCATCGCCGACGTCAACCCCGACGGCGACCCGGTGATCTACGAGTGCCTCACCACGCCGGGCGAGGTGATCTTCTCCAACGTGCTGGTGGTGGACGGCGTGCCCCACTGGCTGGGAATGGGCCGCAAGCTGCCCACCGAGGGCGAGAACTACTCCGGCCACTGGACGGCGGGCGATACCGACGCGGCGGGCAACGCCCTGACGCCCTCGCATAAGAACGCCCGGTACACCATCTCGATGCGGCCGCTGGCCAACCTGGACCCGAACTGGGACGACCCGCAGGGCGTGCCGGTGGGGGCGATGATCTATGGCGGCCGCGACAGCGACACCGCGGTGCCGGTGCAGCAGGCCTTCAGCTATGCCCACGGCATCATCACGATGGGCGCGAGCCTGGAGAGCGAGACCACCGCGGCCACGCTGGGCGCCCAGGGCGTCCGGGCCTTCCAGCCGATGTCCAACATCGACTTCGTCGCCATCCCGCTGGGCAAGTATCTGCAGAACAATCTGGATTTCTGCACCGGGCTGGAGAACCCGCCCCGGGTGTTCGGGACCAATTACTTCCTCAAGGGCGAGGACGGCGGCTACCTCAACGGCATGGCCGACAAGCGGGTCTGGGCGAAGTGGATGGAGCTGTGCGTCCACGACGACGTGGAGACCATCAACACGCCGACCGGGAGCATCCCGATGTATGCGGACCTCAAGCGGCTGTTCCAGGAGGTGCTGGGGCGGGATTACACCGAGGCGGAATACGTGGAGCAGTTCAGCACCCGCATCCCGCAGAACCTGGCGAAGCTGGACCGCATCGAGACGATTTATCGCGAGCAGGTGAGCGATACGCCGGCGGTGTTCTTCGAGACGCTGGCCGAGCAGCGCCAACGGCTGGAGCAGCTCCGCACCCTGCACGGCGATGTGGTCTCGCCGCTGACCCTGGCCGAGTATCAGGG
>CAZBCO010000181.1:0-3476 GCA_964490295.1 uncultured Planctomycetota bacterium | reverse complement strand
CGGCCCTGCCGGAACTGGCCGAGCCGGAGCAGACGGTGTGGGCGATTTTGGGGGCCGAACCGCTGCATGTGGACGCAATCATCGCGGCCACCGGGATGTCCGCCGCCCAGGTGCTGAGCACACTGATGGTGCTGGAAATCAAGCACGCCGCCCGCCAGCACCCCGGTAAGCTCTTCACGCGGGCACTGTAACTCCTTGAACCCAAACCCTGTGCGGACACAATTTTCCCGCTAAAACCGCGTGGCACCATGCCGATACTGACAACGGCGACCGGAACAGGATCGCTATCGGTATAGATACAGTCCGGCTTCTGGCCGGAGGAGAGGGCCCATAATGGCGACGATGGAAGTGCAGCGAAAACCACAACCCGAAGCCGAGACCTCCAGGCTTGCCCTGCTCTACGAGGTGGCGGAACACGTCAACTCGACCCTGGACCTGGCCCTCTGCCTCGACCGGATCATCGACGGAGCCTACCGCATTTTCCAGGCGGAAAAAGTCTCGCTGATGCTTCTGGATGAGTCGGAGCAGACGCTGCGAATCTCGGCGGCTCGAAATGTCCCCGCTGACGTGATGGCGACGGTGCGCGTTCCATTGGGCGACGGCCTGGCCGGAAAAGTCGCCGAATCCGGCAAGCCGCTCGTCATCAGCAACCTCGACAACGAAGCCAGTCGAAGCCCGCAGGGACAACGTCAATACCAAACCGGATCGTTCGCAATTCTTCCGCTCATCAACAAGGACCGTGTGCTCGGCGTGCTGAATCTGACCAACCGGTCGGACGGGGCGGAGTTTTCCGAGGCCGACGTCGCCTTGCTCACCGCACTCAGCAACCAGGCCGCCATTGCCATTGCCAACGCCCGACTGATCGAGCAGATCAACCGCGAAAAAGAGCAGCTCCGCCGCCGCGCCTTCGAGTCCAATATCCTCGCCCAAGTCTCCAGCTCCATCCGGTACGGCTTGGGATATCAACATCTCGTCGATCTCTTGCTCGTTTCGCTGCACGAACTCCTCGATTACGACGTCTTCTGCTCGCTGCTGGTACTGAGGGGAGATGAAGATTTCCGGACGCAGGTGCTTCGGGAAACGAACGAATGCTGCGTCGGAACGGCTCAGCACTTCGCGCTCACCGAATTGGCGGCCCGGCCGCATACGGCGCTGGTCGATGCGAGAATCCGCCAATTGAGCGAAGACGTCGGCCTGCACCAGATTCCCCAACAACCGCAGCCGGGAGCCATCTCGGTCCCGCTCGAAGCCGGCGGCCAGGCCATCGGCATGATCGTAATCACAAGCTCCAAACCCCATCCGTTCTCCGAGGAGGACGCCGCGGTGCTGCACCGCATCGTCCGGCGCATGGGCGAGACGGTCGAACGGCTCCAGGCGACGATCCGCAACGAACAGGACAAGATGCAGTCGATGGTCGCCAGCATGTCGGAAGGCGTGATTATGTTCGACGCCAACGACGAGCTGATGGTCTTGAACCCCAAGGCCCGCGAGATGCTGGGCCTCTCGCAGGACGAGGAGCTCACCACCCAGGGGCTGTTCAGCTCGGTGATGTGGAACGACATCGGCCTGTTCCTGGCGGAGCCGGTCGAAGACGACGCCCGCTACGCGGAGTTTCACGTGGACGCCGAGCCGGAACCCATGACCCTGCAAGCCACGCTGGGGCCGGTGTTGAACGCCCGGGGCGACCGCCTGGGGCGCCTGGCGGTCCTCCGCGACGTGACCCGCGAGCGCGAGCTGGAGCGGATGAAGTCCGACTTCGTGGCGGTCGTCTCCCACGAGCTGCGCACCCCGCTGACCTCCATCAAGATGTTTACCACCAACCTGCTGGACGGCGTCGAGGGCGAGGTCAGCGACGGACAACGCGAGACCCTGGCCCGGATGCTCAAGAACCTCGAACGCCTTCAGCGCCTGATCAACGACCTGCTCGACCTGTCCAAGCTCGAAGCCGGGAAGATGAAAATTCGCCTCGCTCCCCTGCCGGTGGCCGGGACGCTGCGCTCGGTGCTGGACATCTTCGAGCCGGGGGCCAAGGACAAAGAGGTCGATCTGGTGCTGGACGTCGAGGAGGCCCTGCCGGTGCTCTGGGCCGACGCCGACCGGCTTGATCAGGTGCTCACCAACCTGCTGGGCAATGCCCTGAAGTTCACGCCCGAAGGCGGCCGCATCACAGTTACCGCCCGGCGACGGATGCCGGACCCCACCGAGCAGATCGGCATTCCGGGGCGGCGCTCGCCGCTCTCCGGCGAGGGCTACCTGTGCGTCTCGGTGAGCGACACCGGGCCGGGCATTCCGCACGACGACCTGAGCCGCGTGTTCGACAAGTTCTACCAGACCGACCACTCCCTGACGCGCAAGACCGGCGGCACCGGGCTGGGGCTGCCGATCTGCAAGGAGATCATCGTCAAGCACGGCGGCCGCATCTGGGCCGAGAGCGAGCTGGGGCACGGGGCCACCTTCCACTTTGACATCCCGATCGACGCCCGCACCCACGACCGCGCCCAGCTGCGCGGCACGCTGGAGCGCGAGATTCGACGGGCGCGGCGCTACGGCCTGGCCTTCTCGGTGTTGATGCTGGACATCGACGACTTTACCGAAGTCAACACGGAGCACGGCTACGACGACGGCGATGCGACCCTGCTCCAGATTCAGGATATGGTCCGCGAAGAGGTCAAGAAGTTCCTGAGTGCCCGCATCCGCGACACCGACACCTGCGGCCGCTACGGCGGCGACGAATTCCTGGTGGTGGCCCCGGAGACCGACGAGGCGGGAGCACGGGCCTTTGCCGAGCGACTGCGCGGGTTGGTGGAGAAGCAAGAGTTCATGGTCAACGGCACGCCGATTCAGGTCACCGTCAGCATCGGCGTCACGCCGTTCCGGGACGACGACATCGCCCCGGTGGGCTTGGTGCGTCGCGCCGCCGCCGCACTCAGCGAGGCCAAATTGTCCGGTAAAAACAGTGTCTGCGACACAGAAAGATGAGGCCCCTGATGACCCAGAGAATCCTGGTTGTTGACGACGAAGAAGACATCTCGTTCAGCCTCGCACGACGCCTTTCGTCCGAAGGGTTTGAGGTCATTTGCGCAGAAGACGGAGCCGAGGGCCTGCGCCGCGCCCAGACCGAAAGCCCGGACTTGATCGTGCTCGACCTGATGTTGCCCAAGATGGACGGCTACAAGGTCTGCCGTCTTCTGAAATTTGACGAGCGTTACAAGCGCATCCCGATCATTATGCTGACCGCCCGCAGCCAGGATGAAGACGCCGCGCTCGGACGTGAGATGGGGGCGGATGCGTATATGACCAAGCCCTTCGACAGCGGCGAGCTGTTGCAAAAGATTCAGGAGCTTCTGGCGGCGGCCGCAGCGGCCCAAGCCGAATGATCCGGGCGCCCCGAGCCTGACCCAAGAGGAGGTGGCAGAACCCCATGGTGCAGCAGACAGAAAGTCGTTCGCTCCAAGCGATCGTCATCGAACACGGCC
>CAZBCO010000180.1:0-5838 GCA_964490295.1 uncultured Planctomycetota bacterium | reverse complement strand
GCAAAGATTCCACAGAATATATCGGCTGGGCAATGCCATAAAGCTTGAACCCCGAGTTATTCGGGGATTATAGCGCCCCCCGGAGATACGGTCAAGCCAACCTTCTTTCGCAGCCACTTCAGATCTTGCGGAGAAAGACGCTGCCGGGCGGGAGCATGCCTCCGCACCATCCGTTCGTGGAGGGCAAGGGCTTGGCGATATTGCTCCGTGGCATCGCTAAAGCGGCGGGCGTCTTCGAGTAATTGTCCGTAGAGGATGCGATACTGAGGCTTACCGGGGCCACATAAGACCGCCCGATGGGCCTCGACCAGACCCGGAAGGAAGACCTCCCGCCCCGGCATCGGCACCGACATGGCCTCGGCCTGGCGGCGATAGGTATCCGTCAACTCGTGAAGCAGGCCGGGCCGCAGCGTGACCACCACGGCGAACAGCCTGGCCAGATGGGCCCGGTATTCCGGGAAGGTCGGATTCAAGTCAATCGCCCGACGCCAAGCCGTCGCGGAGGCATTCAGCCGGGCAGGAATGCCTGTTGCCGCGTACTCAGCCTGATAAAAACTCGCCAGCTCTGCAAATGCCTGGTGATCCAGGGGGTTAAGCACGGTGGCCTGTTCCAGTGCCTCGCGAGCCTCGTGACGAGCCTGATGTTTCGTCGCCACACCGTAAGAGCGATACGAATTGCTCTGGGCGACGCGAGATACCGTCAAATAGAAAATCAGTACGCTGATGGTGCCGACAGACAAGACGATGATTTGCATCTTCTGGCTTGGGGCGAATTCGCGCTGCTTGAGCCAAGTGGCGGCGGCCAGACCCGCGAGCACGAAGGCCGTGAAAGCGACGCCATCTACATATAAATTCATATCCACCAGCGAGTGCAGCGCGAAGGCCAGCAACCCCAGCGCCAGACTGGTGCGAAACGCTTCGTTGCCCCGGTCATCCGCACGGCATGAAACCAGGTAGGTTCCGAACCAAAGCAGAATAAAGCCCGCGGTCAGCCCCAGCTCAACCGTTGGGAAATCGGCGGCAGACAACGCATGGCCGAAGAAACTGGCCGCGAGGATGGCGAGTGTTCCTGCTCCCACCACCAGGGCGGCGACGAGCCGGTGCGATGTCGCCGGCAACCAATCTTCGCGTATCAATCGCTTTCGGCGGAGGTTTCGCAGTGAACCCAGAATAATGAGCATCCAGAAGGCGATATACCCCAAAACCGCGAAGGGGCCGGATTCGGCCAGCAGTTGTACGTAGTCGTTGTGAGCCTGCTTGACCTCTTCTGCCTCCGGTACCTTGTGCTGCATGTAATGATTGGCGAAATTGCCGGGGCCGATGCCCAAGACCGGATGGGCTTGCCACATCGACCAGCCCGCCGCCCAGTACTGCCGGCGCACCTGTGCCGAGCCGCTGAGTTCGCCGCCCATACTCGCCATCCGCGAACGAAGATAGGGCGATGACCACAAGGCTACCCCCAGGGAGGCCAGGGCCATCAAGGCCACCGAGCCAAGAATCACCCACGACCGCCGACCCCACGCCCGGCCACGCCATGCCAGAAAAATCAGCAGCACCACACCGCCCGCCAGCCAGCCGCCCTTCGAGAAGGTCAAGAAGAGGCCCAGGAAAACCAGAGCCGCCGCGGCGAGCAGGATGCCTTTGACAGCGAGCTTCCGTGCCGCCGCGGCCAAGGCCAGCGACGTGGGCAGCAGCAACAGCAGGTAGGCCGCCAGCGTGTTGGGCAGGGCAAAGGTGGCAAACACGCGCTTGGTCTTGGTGCGTTGCAACAGCGCCGGATAATCGGCCTCAGTCAGGCGCATCCGCTCCAGAGCTTCCTTGGGGTTTTTCTCAATATAGTCGCGCGTCAGGTCAAGCAGTACGGCATATTGCAGGACGCCATACACGGCCATCGGAACCGCCAGGGCGCAGACCGCCCGAAGCACGTGCCGCCGTAAAAACGCATCACGCCCCACCCAGAGGGCCAGCACAAAACCGGCCGCGTAGCCCGACCAGGTGAGCAGCGTCACCAACGCATCGCCGGGGCAATTCGAGCGCAACCCCGACATCACCCCGGCGGCCAGCACCACCGCTCCGGAAAGTGCCGGCCATCCCCAGGGGAGGTTCAACCGCCCTCGAAAGACCATGCAGAGGAACCAGAAAAACGCACCGCCAACGGCCAGCGCCAGCGTCAGAAGCCGTAGAGCAATCTCCGTGGTGCCGGCAAAAAGCGGAAGCACCACGGCCGTAAAGACAAGCAGAAGAGCCGCCACGATCTGAAGGCCGGTGGTCAGTTGCGTGTCCCGCGCAGGCTTCGCCGGGTGGTCGGAGTCGGTCACTCGGAGGCCCTCCCGCCATTGCGCGACCGGCGTCCGACATGTTCCAGAAGCCAGATAAGCACCAGCATCAGCACCACGTTGATAATCACCAGAAGCGACATTCCGGTGCCCAGACGAAGAAGCAGCGGGGCCAGAATACCGGTACATAGCGTTGTGAGATAGATCAGCAGGACGGCAGAGCGGCGGCCCATGCCCAAATCCGTCAGGCGGTGCGAGAAATGATTTTTGTCTCCACTGAACACCGAACGCCCCTGAGACAGACGAATGATTGAGACGGATACGGTGTCGTAGATCGGAACGGCGAGAATGACCAGAGGGATCAGCATGGCCGAGACGGGATTCATCCCGATATCCGGCATGTAAAATGTAAATCGTATGGTCAGCACGCTGAGCATGTAGCCGATGAACATGCTGCCGGCATCGCCCATAAATAATGAGGCCGGCGGGAAATTATAGATCAGGAAGCCCAGAAGCGACCCAATGAACACCAACAGCAAAGAGGCAAGAAAGTATTGCCCCGTGATGCCGGCAATAACCACGAACATTGCCGCCGCAATCGCCGCAACCCCCGCGCTCAACCCGTCCATATTATCCAGCAGGTTGAACGCGTTGGTGATGCCGACGATCCAGAAGACCGTGTAAAGCATCGAGAGTCCCTTATGCCCCGCAAAAGCCGTTACCCGCAGATCATCCGAAGAAACAGCCAACACGGTGGCGACCGCGACCTGAACCACAAGCCGCGTCAGGGGCGACAGCCGAAACAAATCGTCAAGAAGACCGAGCAAAGCAATAACCAGTGCTCCGCCAAGGATATATGATAATTCGCGAGCCCCGCCGGCAACCTTCGGGATATGATCCTGAAGCAGCGACGGAAGGGTCTGCCAAATACCGGAATCCCTCTGGAGCACAGCCAAGGCGGTGCCACCTCCCGCCAGAATTATTACGGTCAGGACGATGCCAACCCCACCGCCCAGCGCGATCGGCCTGGTGTGAATCTTGCGCTCTTCGTTGGGGTGGTCAACAAAGTCGATCCGCCGGGCAATGGAGCGCCCCAAACCGCATAGAAAAGCGGAAAGGGCGAACCCGCTGACCAGAAGAATGAGGCCCAGCACAACCAGCATCGACGGCGACTCCGCACGACAGAATTTCAGTACGGCAAACGATACCAGCCCACCGGGAGCAAGTCAACCGCGCTTTGCCGAACGCCCATGCTGGCTTTCGCCGTCGCATCCTTTATAATGAGACGACTTGATGGCTGACAGGGAACTTTGATTTGGCGATTGTGGCGACGGGCATCGATATCGTGGAAGTGCCGCGCGTGGCACAGATGATCGAGAAACATGGCTCTCGATTTGTGAATCGCGTATTTACGCCCGACGAAATCCGTTATTGCCGCTCGCGCGGGGTTCCCGAGCAGCATTTCGCCGGACGCTTTGCCGCAAAAGAGGCCGTTTTCAAGGTGCTGGGAACGGGCTGGGGCGAAGGGGTGCAATGGGGCAGCGTCGAGGTGACCCACAACCCCCAGGGTGCCCCGCAGATTATTCTGACCGGTCGGGCGGCAGAAATCGCCACTGAGATGGGGATTGGTATCATTCATATCTCGATATCCCACACGGCGGAACACGCCGTGGCCCATGCGATTGCGGAGGCTGACAGACCGTGAGACTTCGTGGCCGAGCTATGTTCTTATCCCTGGTCGCCGTGTTGGCGGCGTGCTTTGGGTGTCGCTCCGACCTGCCGGCCAGCCGATATAGCAAGCCGCGCCTGGAGGTCATCGGGGGCGAGTTACATCTCTTGATCCGCTCAATGACCGTTGCGGACCATCCGACGGTTTCGCTCCGCCGGGCAGGGCAGGGGGCCTGGGACAAAGTCCATGAACTGCGGGCCGATTACACCTGCACTGCGTCTGCGGGACGATACGCCTACCTGATCTTGTCCGATGCCGCCATCGTACTGGATTCCGGAAAAAGCCTGGCTGGGCGTGTGGCCTGGCCCTTTGACTGGAGGGCGCGAGCCGCTCTGGTACGTGACCAGGGATTGGTGGCCTACGGGGTCAAGCAGGGTTCCATTGTTGAGGCGCGCCTCGGACTCCACAGCGATGGGCCAGAACTCGGCCCCACCTCCCCGCCGGCAGCAGGAGGGGACAACCTCTTTGCCGGGGCGTTTGCCCAGAGCTCAGCCCCTGTGGTAACGGATGCCAATGTTAATGATGTACGAGCGGTTCAAATCGACTCCAAGGTCTGGCTGGTTTTTTCGAGCGAGCTTCAGGACGGGGAGAAGACCGCTCTTTACGCCGTCGCTCTTGACACGGACGGTGCCGGCAAGCCGGTCGAAATCGCCAGGGTGCAGGGTCGCATGGCCTTTGATGCGGTGGACATGCAGGGCCTCCTGACAGTGTTGTACGCCCGGGTGCCCAACCGGATCGATCCGGGAGCAGAGCAGGGCGCTCAAGCCCTGATGATGAAAACACGTTCAAGCGAAGGCCTTTGGACGGCCGACACCGTGCCTGAAATCAAGAACCCTTACGGCGAGCAAACCTTGGACTTGAACGCCTCGGTTTGCGACAGCCGCTTGCATATCGTTCTGGTCACGCCGTATCGCCTTATGGAGGCCACCTTTGATGGAAAGGTCTGGACGCCCCTCACGCCTTCCTTGTCGGACCCGCAATTGGATTGGCTGATCAACCACTGGGGCGCCCTGTTCACGGGCATGTGGGTGGCGGTATTGGTGCTGGCCGTGTCGGCTTTTCGGCGGCGTTCGCTGCCCAACCGGGCATGTATTGCCGGGGTCGAATACCGTCTCGCTCCCTGGTCGTATCGGGGTGCCGCCAGCATGTTCGACCTGACCCTCGTCTCACTTGCGGCCAATTTTATCCATTGGCTCGGTGGGCGGGAGCCTAGCGCACAGAGTGTGATGATCGCGGTGTTCTGCTTCGAGATGGTCTATTTTACAGGATTGGAGTTTCGATCCGGGCGAACGCTCGGCAAACGTCTGTTCGGGCTGATTGTTATCACGCGTAACGGGGGCTATCCGTCCTGGAGCGGTGCGGCCCTGCGGAATCTTCCGCGGGCCCTTTTCGATGCTCTGGCGCTCAGCTTCGCCCCCATCTTTGCCGTCTGGTGGTTGGTCGCCTTATGTCTCATATTAAACACTCGCGGCTCCCAACGTGAGGGGGACCTGCTCGCGGGAACTTATGTGGTGCGGGAGATGCCTCGTGTCCGGACCTGATCGACGGTGGATGACTCTGGCGGCTGGTTCCGGCCTGAGCGTTCTTCTGATCGGCCTATCCTTCGCTCCGTTGGCATGGTATAGCCTGGCGTGGATCGCTCTGGCTCCGGTCCTGGTTTCTCTCGCACGCCGACCAGGCCGTATCGGGTGGCTGATCCTCTGGGCTGCCGGGTTGGCCTGGGGGTGTGTTACTTTCTGGTATATGCGCCACGTCACCTTCCTTGGGGTATTGCTGCTCGGCTTCTACCTCTCGTGGTATTTTGTGGTCTTTTGCCTTTCTGTGCGTTGGCTA
>CAZBCO010000179.1:0-9927 GCA_964490295.1 uncultured Planctomycetota bacterium | reverse complement strand
GGCGAATCGGTGATGACCGTGAGCAACTCCTTTCAGATCGCCCGGAACGCCGGCGAACTGAGCATCAGCGTCGGGCTGCTCAGCGGGCGTTATACTTTGGGGAAAAAACTGGCCCAGCAGACCGTGTATCTGGGTGAGGCCATTGAGACCACCGCGGCCACCAACCCCGGCTCCGACGGCGGCCCGCTGCTCGACGGTAGCGGCCAGCTCATCGGCGTGATCAGCCTGAACACCTCGAACGCACGATGGCTGGGCGTGGCCGTGCCTCTCGATGTTATCCTGCCCGATTTGAAACAAGCCATCGACGGTGACCTCAAGGCCCGAAAAATCGAGAAGGCCTTTGCCGACGTGGTAACGCTTACCGGCAAGTTAGGAACGCCGCTGTTCCCCCGATGGGAGGAACGGGCCGCTCGCTTCGCCGCCGCTGCTCAGAAGGTCGCCGAATCGGTGGTGGCCATTGAAGTCAATCGCACCAAGGACGACCCGCGTTTTTCGCAGCGAACACGCATCGGCCGCACCGGCGACCCCGGAGCCGCCGGCCACCTCGCCGGTGAGATGCTTAAGCGGCCCCAAGGGGCCACCGTCACCGGCACCATTGTCGATGCCGACGGATGGATCGCCACCAGCTATTTCAACATCGCCGGTGAACTCAAATCGGTGCATGTCATTTTCGCCGACGGCAAGAAACTGCCGGCCAAAATCGTCGGATGGAATCAGGAGCGGGACTTGGCCTTGTTGAAGGTTGAGGCCGCTGAGCTCCCCGCGTTCGAGTTTGCAAGCCATGCCGTGCTGGGCACGGACATCTGTGTGTTGGGCCGCAGTCCCAATGCCGAGAGCCTGACCCTGACCAGCGGCATTGTCAGCGCCGTAGGCCGGGGCGATGACTCCATGCTGCAATTCGATGCCAAGGCTAACGTGGGCAACACCGGCGGGCCGCTGGTCGATCTGAACGGTAAGTGTCTGGGGATTGTCGGCGGCATCAGCACCAACTCGCAGCACGGCCAGAACTCCGGCATCGCGTTCGCCACATGGGCCCAGGCATTGTCCGGGGAATTGGCCGAGTTGAAGACCGGGAAGAAGATCAAGCGGCGGCCGGTAGCCTTTCTCGGCGTGACCGGCTCGCCGGGAGCGGTGGACCTCCCCGGCGTGCTGATAGCCCGCGTGGCACCGAATTCGCCTGCCGACAAGGCCGGCCTGATGCGGAATGATTCGATTTTGACCGTGGACGGCGTCGAAATCGGCGGGGTGGCCGACCTGATTAATGCCATTCGGGATAAAAAGCCTGGCGACAAGGTCAAACTCGAAGTGCGCCGCCGGGCCAAGCAAATGGATATCGAAGTGGTTCTGGATAAGAGGAGCTAAGCATGAGATTAGTACATCGTTGGAGTCTTCCGGGCGTCCTCTTCTGGCTGGCCGTCGGCGGCCTGGCCGTTGCCGACAATACCGACATCCAGAAGCTGATAGAGAAGGTGCAGCCCGCGTATGTGTTTGTGGGCGGCGGCTCCGGGGCGATCATCTCGCCCGACGGCTATGTGATCACCAACGCCCACGTGGCCGGCAGCAGCCGACGCTGGAAGGTGCGTACCGCGGACGGCACCTACTACAACGCCCGGATGATGGGCCAGTCGCCCCATACCGACCTGGCCTTACTTAAAATCGACCACGCCGATGATTTGCCTTATCTGCCGATGGCGGATTCCGACCAGGTGACGGTGGGCGACGTGGTGATCGCCATTGGCAACCCGTTTGCCCTGGGCAATATCGACGGTAAGCCTACCGTCACGCTGGGTGTGGTGAGCGCCCTTCATGTTGACCGCCCCAGAGCCTACGATGCGATCCAGACCGATACCCCGATTAATCCCGGCAATTCCGGCGGCCCGCTGATCAATATGAAGGGCGAACTGGTCGGCGTCAACGCCCAAATCCAGACGCGCTTCGGCCTGCGGCAGAATACCGGCATCGGCTATTCCATCTCCGCCAATCAGGTGAAGCGCTTTCTGCCGTCGCTTAAAGAAGCCGACGGGCGGCATGTGCCCACCGGACGGCTGAAGGGTATCACCATCGACACCCATCCGGATAAGAAAGCCGTGGTGCTGGAGGTGGAGAAAGATTCCGATGCGGACAAGGCCGGGGTGAAGCAGGGCGACCATATCGCCTCCATCGGCAAAGCTCCGATTGAAAACATCCGCGATTTCCTGGCCGCACTGGGCCGCTATCCGATCGGCGTCGAGGTGCCCTTGACCCTCCAGCGTACCCGGCAAGGAGCGGAGGAGCCGGAGTTGGTAGCCACCAAAATGGAAATCGTTAAAAGGGGCCGAGCCTATATTGGCTTCAACTTCAATCCGAGGAGTCGCAGCTCCTGCAAGATACATTCGGTGGATGCCGGCAGCCCCGCTGCCAAAGCCGGTGTCAAGCCCGGAGACATCCTGGTGGGCATCGGAAGGGCGGCTATCAGGAGCCGGTTTATTTATTACCGGCACTATCGCCAGATCGAACCCGGAGCTTCCCTGCCTTTTACCTTCCGTCGCGGCAAAGGAATCTTGCGAACCAATATCGTCATCGGCGAGGTCGATTGACGTCCGGGACGGAAAGGCGTGAAGCCCTGTAAATCTCTCCCCATGCAGGGGAAGTTTGCCCCTTTGCGTGTTTTATCTCTGCTTCACTGTTTTAGAAGTCTGTTGCGTGCATCGCATTCTGCGACTTGACCATGCGGCAGGGTCGAATATATACTGCCCGGCAGGTTGGCGGAGGATGCGGATGATGCGTTGGACAACAGAGGCACGGCGGCTGGCATGCGACCTGGCGGTGGTGCTGGTCGGACTGTGGCTGGGCTATTTTCTCACCCATACATGGCAGACGCTTGAGTTTGAGAAGCTCCTGTTGGCAGGGCTTGGCTCGGGGGTGTTCTATGCCGGTTTGCGTTGGGCAAGGCAGGGGGCAGGGCACCGCCCCATGTCGCTGGCGGTGATGGTCGCCGGGGCGGCGGCGGCTGCGATGGCCGACCCGCGTATTCCTTTTGCCCTGAGCCTCCTCCTGGTGTCGTCGCTGCTCCGAGGCCGATTCAACACAGCCCGCCCTGCGGGCCGTTTTATCTCCGGCATGCTGTTCGGGGGAGCGGCGGTCTGCGTCGGCTTGGTAACGGCCTTGCCGCTGCCTCCCGGCGTGGGGGCGATGGCCCTCGCGTTCGCCTGTTATATCGGGTTGGCAGAGTCGCTCGCGGGTGGGCGGGGAGCTTCCAGGGCCACCGTCGGGGCGGTGCTCGCTTTGATGTTGGCGACGGTGCTTCTGGTGGCCTCGGCGGGCTTGCGGCGGCCGCACGGCATCATCGCGGCAGCGTTTTCGGTCTGGCTGGGCCTGCGGCTGATATGGGCTGGCCGCTCCGTGTTGCGGGCCACCACGGTCCCGGCGGTGCGGCGGTTTTCGGAGCTCGCCTTGCTTGGCAGCGGTCTGCTCGCAGCGGCGCTGCTTGCGATGCGTATCGAGCCAGCCGACGAAACGGTCGGCGAGGTGCTGGGCGGGGTCAGCCGTTCGGTCGGCGAGGCGGCCTGGCCGGTGTTGGTCGGCCTGTTTTCGGTGCTGTTGATTCGGGTGTGGCCGCTTGTGGTTCGGAATGCTCAAGGGGGAGGGGATGCCGCTTCGTAGAATGCACCGTTCCCGAAAAGTGCGAACCAGAACGCGGTGCTCCCTGGTCTGGGGCCCGGGGCCGGATTCGAACCGGCGACCTGAGCTTTACGAAAGCCCTGCTCTACCACTGAGCCACCCGGGCGGTTGCTCGGCCATAGTGTATTCAGTTTCGTCCGATTTTTCAAGGAGTTCGCCGTGAGTCATGCAGAAATTCGCTTTGATTTTCGTCATGTGTTGTCCGAGGTGGTGGGCGAGGAGCACGGGGTCGCCCCCGAAGAGCTGGCTGCCGTCGCGGAGCGTCTCCCCGAAGGCCACGATGCCCTGCAGAAGCTACGCCAAGGCCGTCAGGTCGCTTTTTACGACCTGCCCACCGACACCGAAAATATTCAGGCGGTCAAAGCTTTGGTCGACCAGGTTGCCGGCCGCTTTGATGCTGCCGTGGTGCTGGGCATCGGCGGCTCGGCCCTGGGGACCATCGCGGTCAAGACCGCGCTCGCCCATCCGTACTCCAACGAATTATCTGCCGCGCAGCGCGGCGGAATGCGGCTTTACGTCGAAGATAACGTCGATCCCGACCATTTGCGCGGGCTTCTGGACGTGATTGAGCCGGCTCGGACGCTGTTCATCGTCATCTCGAAATCCGGGTCCACCGTCGAAACCATGTCCCAGTTCTTGCTGGTCAAGGAATTATTGGACGGCGACCTGAGCCGGAACGTGGTGGCGATTACGGACAAAAAGAGCGGGGCGCTTCGGCCCATCGCCGACGCCGAGTGCCTGGCCTCGCTGGTGGTGCCCGATGGCGTGGGCGGACGCTTCAGCGTGCTCTCGCCTGTGGGTCTACTGCCCGCCGCCCTGATGGGCGTGGACATCGACGAGCTGCTGGCGGGGGCAAGGGACGCCGACCGGGGCCGCTGCTCCTCGCCCGACCTTGAGAGCAACGATGCCTACATGGCCGCCGCGGTCGAATATCTGCTCTACGGCAAGGGACATCGCCTCTCAGTGATGATGCCTTATTCCAGCGCGTTGCGCGATGTCGCCGACTGGTATCGTCAGCTCTGGGCGGAGAGCCTGGGCAAGAACGATCAGGTGGGGCCGACCCCGGTCAAAGCCCTGGGTGTGACCGACCAGCACTCCCAGGTGCAGCTCTATCGCGAAGGCCCCAACGACAAGGTGTTCTGCTTCCTGGGCGTTGAACACTTCGGCCACACGGTAGCCATCCCGCCCGCTTATCAGGGCGTGGATGCCATCGCATACATCGGCGGCCACAGCTTCAATGAACTGATCGAGTACGAACGGGTGGCCACCACGCTGGCCCTGACCGACGCTGGGCGCCCCAACTATACCATCACCTTGCCCGAAGTGTCCGCCTACACGCTTGGCCAGCTCTTCCATATGCTGGAGGTCAAGACCGCGATGAGCGGGCAACTCTACCGTGTCGATGCCTTTAATCAGCCGGGCGTCGAGGCCGGGAAGGTTCTGGCTTATGGTCTGATGGGGCGTAAGGGCTACGAACCGGCTAAACAATGGATTGAGGACAAGCAGGCCGGACGCGCCACGCAAGGTCTGGACGCAATGATCGACAGCTTGAAAAAATAGGAATGCTGCTCAGTCCTTGACCCGGACCGCCTTGACGGCGATGTCCGGTCGCCCGGTGGTGTACTCCAGCATCAGGTCCCAGGTTCCCGGCTGGTTCGGCCGCGGCACGGCCGCTTGATGGTGGCTGGTGATTTCACCTTCCGACGTATTCCACCAAGTGATTCGATAGCGCCCCGGCTCAACGTCCGGAACGCGGATTCTGACCTTATTCAGCGGCTCCAGCGGCTGCTTCTCAATCACCCGGCGGTACCAATCGTTTCCGCGCCGCTGAACCCACAGAGCACAGGCGTCGGATTTCTTGATGCCCAGCACCCGCGACTTGGCTGCCCCGCCCGAAGCAATACGGTTCCAAGACTTATCGGCCATATCCAGGCCTTCCAGGAACCGTGCCACGGAGCTGTAATAAACATAAAGGTTTCGCTCGTGGACGTATTCCTTCCACCACCAGTTCGACGGCGTGATGGCCGCCCCGGAGAACAGCCCGCCCCAGACGGCGTTTTTAAGGTGAATCCCCGTCGAATCTTTCGCGTTGATCAAGTTGACCTTGTCGGCAAATTCCAGCGAGCCGTATTCCGACACATGGAAGGGCTTTTCGAACTTGCTGAGCCGGTCGCCGGCCCGGAGCACGAGGAAGACTTCGTCCTTTTCCTCATCCTTTTCCACCGCTCTAGGGTTTGGGAGATAGGCGTGGATGCTGGTGAAGTCGATGTCCTCAAGCTCCCATATCTGGTCCCAGACGGTGTACAGGCCGAGGCTGGTGGTGACCAGATGTTCGTAAGGGTCTCGATCCTTAATATAAGCCGCCATCTCCCGTGTCCAATCGGTCAGCATATTCCGTACCTTGTGTGCCGAAAGGTTGTTGCCGGCTTTATCGCGGGGGGCGTCCTCGGCGTCAATGCGGCCGCTGGCCGCGATATAGTTCATCTCGTTCCACAATTCCCACGCCATAATGTTCGGGCTGTATCCCCAGCGGGCGAGGATATAATCTACGCGGCGGCGGTAGGCGGCCTTGGCTACCGGGTGGGTGAAAAAGTCCAGCACCGTCTCGCACGGCCCCCCGTTTTCCTTCCAGATGCCAAACAGCGCCCGCTTGTCCGGGGTCTGATAGTCGTGTTCATTGTCGAAGCACAGCTTGATATAGATGCCGCGCTGCTCGGCCAGACGGAGGATGTAATCCAGCCGCCACGCGGCGTCCAGCCGATAGTGGTCCAGCCGAGCCCCCTCAATGCCGGTGTCCCACGAGCACATCCAGACGCGGGTATAGTTCAGGCCGCCGTGACCCATCCGCCGGAAGAAATCATCGTAGTCATAAGAAAGGCGCTGGTCCGAGCCCCAGCAGACGTTGTGCCCGATACCGAAATAGGTCGTCCCGTTGCTGAACTGGAAGAAGCGACGGTTCTGGCTATGGATGCGGATGAAGCCGGGGCGTGGCGAGTCCACCGCATAAAACGACTGCGGCTTCGACGTGGTGGTTCCGCGGCGACTCTTCACCTCAAGGCGAAAGCTGTGCTCGCCCAGTTGCGTGGGGGTGAACCGGGCGCGCCAGTGGGGCGGGCCGACGGGGGTCAGCTTCTCCCGGCCCGCTTCGAGCGAACGCTGGAAGTCCTGAAACAAGAAGCCGGCGACTCGCTTCTGCGAGCCATCGGGCTGAGCCACCACGGCAGTGACCGCGATATCATCACGGTCGTAAGCATTGGCAAAGCGCGCCCAGAGGTCAGCCTGAACCTCGAGGCTTTCGTAACGCGGCACGCCCGCCGGAGCGTCGGGCTTGGCGGGCGGACGATCGGTCGTAAGCCCGGCGATGACCGGCGGCTGCTCTCCCGTCGGCGAAATCACCAGGTGCAACACCCGCCGGGTGGGCGGCTGGCTGCGCGAAGGCATCAGGTGAAATTGGGCCTCGTAGGCTTCTGACCCGAACGGGCGGGCGTCCTGCACCACGATATCGCCGGGGTCCTCGCGGCCCATATACAGCAGCGGCGTCTTATCGTCTCGAACGAGCAGGTCCTGGGCCTGATGGCTTATCGTCAGCACCGGCTTTTCCGTCGCCTCCTCGGGGAAGGTTCCGGCGGAGACCTGCTTCACGAGCACCGCCTTCCCCGCAAACGTCTCAATGGGCAGGCGGATGAGCAGGGCGGCCTTGGCCTCGGCGAACGAGGGCACATCCAGGATACAGGTCAGAAGCAGGCTGCGTTGCCCGCGGTCGTCCGGCTCGGTCGTGCGAACAAAAATCTGGTAATGTTCATCGGCCCCCTCACGCGGTATCACCCCGCGCCAAACGTGCATTCCGTTCCATGTGCCGCTCTCGAAGCGCACCGCCTTCATCTGGTCGGAGAACTGGTCGTTGAGCCAGGTGCCGATGAACATCTCCCGAACCACCGGCGCATCGCCCTTCCGGATGCGAACCACGCCCTTGGCATCCACGGCAGCGGAATAGCCGTTGCCCAGGTCGAGGAGTGTATCCCCGGCGACCGGGGCCGAATTCAAAACAGCAAGGATTAGTAACGCGGGCAGGATTCGCAGCATCATCACCTCGGTCGCCGCGGCCGGAGAGCAGTCGTTTACCAACTATTAATGATAACGGCGAACCCATCGCCGCACAATGGCTTATCCGGGGCTTCGGTCGAGTTAATCCGGTTGTTCAGCCTCGCAGGTCGCAGGCGGCCTGGGCCAGGGCGGTCAGGGTTTTGCGAATGGCGTCCGCATTGGCTGGCGATGCCGGCATCGTGTCGGTCAGCACGAAGTAGGGCTGCCCGTCAATATCCACGACGGCCAGGGCACCGTAAACCATGTCGTTATTGTTTCGCAAGGCCGCCTCGTAAGCCCCGCCTTGTGCCGGGCCGCAGACCACGCTCAACTGAAGGATGGGGGCGTCTTCGGCGTCCACTCGGCCGGTCAGAATGGAGGCCGTCTCACTCGCGTCGTCCAGCGGTACCTCGGCGACATAAGTATTGTCTTCCAGCCGCCAGGATGCCCCCATCGCTTCGAGCGAGCGCTCTACGATACGTTCCGGCGGTTCCGGAGCACCGCCCGGAGCCGAGGGCGCGGGCGGGGCCGAGCCGAACAGCGGGCGCAACTTGGTCGGCTTGGGCGGCGGCGGCGGGGCACCCGTCGCGGGAGGGGTCAGGCCCGAAGGGGGACGCGACGCCGGCGCGTCCAGGGGCGAACTGCCGTATTGAGGTGCAAGCCCCGGTGCCGGCGACAGACCGCTTGACGGGGCTGGGGCAGGCTTCGGTATCCGAGGTTCGGTTGTGACGACCGGCGGCGTCTCAGGCTCCGCCGAGTGGTCCTCGTCGCCACAGCGTTTCTCCAGAGCTTCTAGGGCCTGCTCCTTTACGAATTGGTCGGTGTCTTCCGCCGCGATACGGCGGAGCAGGTCCAGCGAGTCCGGGCCGTCCATCCGGGCCAGCGCACCGACGACATGGTCCCGAATCTCCGGGTCGGCGTCCTTCGCAGCCCGGGCCAGCGACGCGGCGATGGCCTCGCCGTAGCACTGGCCGAGCAGGTCCACCATTTCCCATCGTGCCGGGATGGAAAAATCGCCGAGCATTCGAATCAATGGGGCCTTGGCGCTCTCTGCCCCCAGCCGGGCTAGGGCGAAAAGCGAACGGCGGCGGACGGAGGGGTCTTTTTCAATCAGAATCATCTCTAGTTCATGAATGGCCGCCGGGTCGCCGAAGTCGCCCAACGCCCCCGCCGCCGAGGTGGCCAGCGCCGAGTCGCCCGATTTGAGCCGAGCGATCAGGGCGTCCAGCACCGCCTGACGTCGCCCGGAATCAGGCTCCGGGCGAGTGTAGCCCAGGCCTTCGATGCCGTAACTCGCAAAATCGCCGTCTTCCGACTGGGAAATCTCGATAAGGCGGTCGATGGCTTCGGGCGTGCCGGTGCTCGCGTAAGCCTTGGCCGCGGCACTGCGCAGCTCCCGCGCGGCGGCCGGGTCTTCCAGTGTTTCAATCAGCATGTTATTCAGGCGTGGGTCATCGGCATTCGTCCCAGCAAGGACAATCGCTGCCGCGCGGGCGACCTCGACCTCGTCACAGTCCAGGGCCTCGTGAAGCGTCGGGGCCACGCGCTCATAGCCGAGGCGTCCAAGCACCACCGCGGTACGCGCCCGCACGACGGAGTCCTCATGTTCGGCCACCTGCCAGGCCGATTGCAGCAGGCCCTCATCGACACGTTCCGACGGCCCGGCTTCTCCTGGGCCACCGCGAGCCATGGCCTCGTCCACAATATCCGCAATCATACTGGCCAGGCCGGACTCACCGAACCGCCCGTCTTCAATCCAATCACTGAACAGCGATATATTCATCAATCGGCCCCTCTCCGTGGTAAATCGGACGCTGCGATTATAGAACCGGACAACAGTCCAGTCAAACGCGCTCCGCCCGCGGCCCATCTTATCGTTTCGGCGGTTTTCATCTTCCGGTTAAAGGCTTTGTTATGAAGGGGAAGAGGATGCCTTCCTGCGAAGTTTGCGGCTGGCCTCCATCAGAAAGCTGCGTTCCGACTCGGTCAAGGCCTCATAGCCTTCGCGGCTGATCTTCTCCAACAGAGCATCCACGCGGCTGCGCAACTTCTGCTCCGCGGCGTCGGCCTCGCGTTTGCGGCGGATCTCTTCCCTCAGCTTCTTTTCGGACAGTCTCCAGGAGCGGACGTCATCTCCGCCGGCTCCGGTCGGGGTCTGGTAACGGGTGTATCGGTGGTTTTGAA
>CAZBCO010000178.1:0-4348 GCA_964490295.1 uncultured Planctomycetota bacterium | reverse complement strand
CACGAGCCGGGCACGCTGCCAGAACCAGGGGCAGCACGAACAGAGCAATCCAAGTCCGTGCGGTCACTTCTTTTCCTCAGGCTTGACGTTCAGAGGCGGCAGAGGCTCCGGGTAAGTCGGATCGGCACGCGGCGGGGGGACGAACGGCCCCCAGAGAAAGAACGGCTTGGGTTCATCTTTGACGACGTAAGCAGGCGGTCGGTAATCGGACGCTTGCCGCGCACCGTCGATGCGGACGAGGGCGACCTCGCGCGTCTCGTGGGCGTGCCGCATCAGCGTCAGGTGCTCGATCGGCTCGTCGCGCTTCATCTCGAAGTAAAAAGCCCGGCGGTCATGAATATCCCAGGGAACGATCAGCTCGCTGAAAATATCGATAGGGAAGCGCGAATACCACGGGGTCGCAATCTCCACCGTACGTCGCTCGACCAGGTAGCCGTCGGCATACAAGGCAATCTCGCGCGTCCCGTAGAAATGGAACGGCACATTGGCCAGCGGCGTCCGGCCGATTTCCATACCGTCCAGATACACCATCGCACCCGGCGTGTCGGACCGGATACTGAGCGTACGCTTGACACAAGCCGGGCAAGCCGCCAGAATGCCCACCACCGCCAGCAACAGAACGCCACTGAAACGCCTCATACGCACCTCAATTCAAGTCGAAAACATCGACGTCCAAGCTCTCGGTATCCAACACAGCGGCGGAGGCACGCCCGGTCACCCATCCGCCCACTTCGCCGGGGTTCACCACCAGCAGCCCCTCTTGGTTCGCCACCTTCGCAAGATGCGTGTGGCCGCAGACCAGCACATCGGCCCCGTCGGCCTCGCCCGGCGCCAGCCAGTCCTGCGAGTGAACCACCACGAAGGTCCGGCCACCCAGCGTCTCGCGCCGCGCTCCGGTGACGATGTCGGGCAGCAGCTCGGCAATCACCTGGTGTTCGCCGTCGCAGTTGCCGAACACGGCGGTGATCGGCACGTCCAGCTTGAGGAAGGCCCGTGCGGCAAACGGCGCGACGAAATCGCCCGCGTGAATCAGCCTGGCGACGCCGCGCTCGCGGAACGCATCCACCGCCCGGCGAATGGTGTTCAAGTTGTCGTGCGAGTCCGACGCCATCCCAATCAGCACAATCTACCTCCGCAACACAAGCTGTCTTTTCAGTCTATGTCATGCCGCGCGGGCAGTCAACCACAAAACGGCGGATTTGAAGAGTTGGGCGTTACGGCGAGGGTCTTTTTGGCCGCCGGAAGAACAGAACCACCCCCGAAAAGAGCCGCAGGGGCGTCCGGGTGAACGCCCCTGCGTGGTTTTGGCCCAACCGCAGACGGGGAAGGGTCAGTCGATCTTGACCTCGATCTGCTTCGGCTTGGCCTCCGGGGTCAGAGGCAGCGTCAGCAACAACACGCCGTCCTTGTAGGACGCCGAGATGTTGTCCTTATCGACGGTGTGCGGCAGGGTCACGGAGCGGGAGAACTCACCCCATCGGCTCTCGACCTGATGGTAGTTCTCGTTCTTGGTCCACTCCTTCTTGCCGGAGATCGTGAGCAGGTCCCCTTCGACATGCACGTTGAGGTCTTCCTTCTTCACGCCCGGAGCTTCCACGCGAACAGAGATTTTCTCCTCGTCATGGAAGATATCAATGGGCGGCAGGAACCCATCGCGATAGGGACCGGTCTCGTGATACAGCGGCTCGAAGAACCCGCCAAGGTCCCGGTCAAACAGACTCTTCAACATATCCGACGGTCGTCTCATCAATGCCTTGTTCATCTCTCACACCTCCTTTCACAACTTCCCACAGGTTTCCAGAGACACTTCCAACTCGCACTTATCTTTATAGCAAAAACTGTGCCAAACCCTTCTATGGCTGCCCATAAATCATATTATCCCATTGAATAAAAAAGACTTATAATTTTTTGTGACACCCGCCAAAACCCCTTCAAACCCGTGCTGCGCTGTCATTTTGTCAGGCCTATTTGACAGTCGGCCACCTGACATCTCCCAGGCCAAACCCGCCGACCGGCGGTGTTGCCTCTCCCGGCTCCAGGCCCCCTTCGCTCAACCGCTTAAAAGCCGATACGTATATGGATTTATGCGGAGGGATGCGACGATGGCTCTGTTCGGATATCTCAAGAATAGCTCCAAGGAAATCGACGTCCTCAAGCATGACGTCGGCATCTTCAAGAACCTGATCAACGAACGCCAACACCCGCTGGACCTGGTGCGCGAGCTGCTGTCGAACGCCGCCGCGAAGGAAGTGGGGGCGACGCGCATCGAAGTCGGCTACACCCGCGACCAACAGGGCCACGTCTTCGAGGTGTCCGATAACGGCTGCGGGATGGACTTCTCCGATGACGCCAACGCCCTGGGACGGCTGGACCGCTTTCTGGGGCTGGGGCTGAGCGGCATCATCGGACAGCGGGCGGACGAGTTCTCATGGAAGGGCCTCGGCTCCAAGCTGGCCTATCAGTCGCGCAAGGTGATGATCGAGACCCGCTCCGAGGGCCACTCGCTGTACGAAGTGCGCATCCACGAGCCGTGGGATATGCTGAACACCAACCAGATTCCCCGCCCGCGCATCACCGAGCACCGCGGGGCCGATTTCCCCTGCGGCACCCGCATCCGCGTGCTGGGCCACCCGCCGCACCGGCAGGAGACGCCCTTCTCCTTCGACGAGATCAAGCAATATCTGCTGCATCGCACCTTCGCGGGATACACCGGCTCACGCGCCAACCCGCCACGCATTGTGCTCTCGGTGGCCGACCAATGCGAGGCCTTGGACTTCGGCTGGCCGGAGTTCCGCCCGCTGGACTTTGCCAACGGCCTGGAACTCGACGCGGAGCACAAGACGCTGCTGGTGAACCTGTCGATGGTCCGACCGACGATGACCGTGCGGGTGCGCGGCGTGATCACCTGGCAACCGGAACGATACGGGCTGGCGAAAGAGCATCTCAACACCGGCTTGATCCTCTCCTCGCGCGGCATTCCGTACTTCGAGTTGCCGCTGGACGATTACGGTGCCCAGCGCCTGGTGCGGGGGAACCCCGGGCCGGCCAAGGTCTGCCTGGTCGCCGATTGCAACCGGTTGCACTCCGAAATGAACCTCTCGCGCAGCGGCCTGGTGGACTCGGCCCTGACGATGCAGTTCCAGCAGACGGTCGCCCTGTTGATGGCCCAGGTGGAAGCCTCCGCCGAGTTCGCCGCGTTCCGCGAGATGCGGGCCGTCGAGCGACGCTCGGAACGCGCCGCAGTTATCGAACAAGACCAGCAAAGCATCGCCTCGGACGACCAGCGCTGGGTGGTGTTTGAAGGACGGGACTCCGGCCCGCAGGTGCTGATGCGCGAGCCGAAGAACGAGACCGAAGTGATCGCCATTCTGGGCAAGCTCGAAACCCTCGGCGCCCTGCCCTTCGCACGGTTCCGGACAGTCGGCCACCCCAGCGCCTCGCGCCGGCCCGACCTTTTTGTTCACTTCCAGGAGGACCCCTGGGCCGAGACAGCCCAGATCGCCACCTTCCAGGCTCAGAGCCAGTTCCATGCGATCAAGCCCGCCGACGAGGCTTCGGCCACGCCGCCCCGCGTGATCTGCTGGGACGTGCCCGCCCGCGGGCGACGCACGCCGATGCAGGAGACCGCAAAGAAGTACAAGTTCGTGGCGGAGGGCAAGGACGGGCCGTTCCCGGTTTATGTGATGAACCGGATGGATGGGTTGAAGCTGATGACCACCGCCGAGCTGCGCTCTCTCGGCATCCACGTCTGACCTCGCACCCAGAGCCTTCAGGCGCCGCGGGCGTTGTAAATCTCCCCGCCCCGCCGCAGATATTCCTCGAGCACCGAGCGGGCTTCATTGCGGCGGAGGTCTCGCACCACCTCCACCCCGCGCCGCGTCAGCCCCTCGACCCAATCGTCGGCCTTGTGCCCCTCGTCAAAGCCGATCGCGCGGGCGTCCTCATCGCGCGCGCCGCAGACCAGCCGCCTGACGCCCGACCAGTGGATCGCCCCGTAGCACATCACGCAAGGCTCGGTGCTGGCGACCAGCTCGCAGGCCGGAAGGCCCGCATCGCCGAGATCGAAAACCCCGAAGCGGCGCTGCGCCGCCATAATCGCCACCACTTCCGCATGCAGCGTGCTCTGCTTCTGGGCCATCACCAGGTTCACCCCGGGGGCCACCAGCCGCCCGGTATCCCGCTCGAACACCGCCGCCCCGAACGGCCCGCCACCGTGCTCGATATTCATCATCGACAGATCGATCACGTAGGCCATCCGCTCCACCAGTTCGGGAAGCACCAATTCCCCGGCACTGTGTGCCTCTAACCAGTCCGGCATTTGCAGATGAAGCACGGTCGCACCCATACT
>CAZBCO010000177.1:0-13180 GCA_964490295.1 uncultured Planctomycetota bacterium | reverse complement strand
TGCTGGGATTGAAGCAGTATCCCCAGGCCACCGACGCGGCCCGGACGCTGCTCAAGAGCTACAAGGAAACCCCGGAGACCAAGGGTCTTCAGGTGCCCGCACAGTGCTGGTATATCATCGGACTGGCGGCCTTCAATCGCGAGCAATACCAACCGGCGGCCGAGGCCTTTACCTCGGTGCTCGCCCAGGTCAAGCAGGGGGCCATGGCCGAGGACAGCGCCCACAAGCTGTGCTGGTGCTACTTCCGGCTGGGGCCGAAACACGCCAAACGGCTGGTGGCCGGCAGCGTCGAGTTCCGGCGGCTCTTTCCGCGCAGCACCTGGGCGCCGCGCATCGTCTTCATCACCGCCGAGGGCTACCTCTGGCTGGAAGACTACGAGAACGCCATCGCCTATTACAAGCGGGTGGACGCGAAGGACGAGAATTACGCCGACGCCCTGTATCGGATCGCCTACTGTTATCACAAGCAGAAGAACGCCGATGCAGCGGCGAGGGCTTATGATGCCTTTGTGGCCAAGTTCGGCAAAGCCGACCAGGCCCAGGTCGCGCGGGTCAACGCGGCGGGCTTGTACCAGGCTTCGGGCAAGTTCGACCTGGCCATTGAGCGTTACCGCTCCTATCTGGCCGGCGGGGCGAAGGGCCCTGCGGCGGAAGAGGCCGCCTATCAGATCGGCGTGTGCTTCGCCCGGCAGGGCAAGTTCGCCGAGATGGCCAAGGCCTTCGCTCATTATGTGAAGGTCCATCCCCGTGGGCGCTATGCGGGCACGGCCTGGTATTGGCTGGGGCGCCACCATCGCACCACGGGCGACGAGCGTTCCAAACAGCGTGACCACGCCGGGGCGGCGGCCGCCTATGCCCAGGCCGAAGCCGCGCTGGACGCCAGCCTCAAGCACGCCGGAGTGGACCGCGATACGACGCTGCTGGCCCTGGCCGAATGCCGCTATAGCCTGGGCAACAAACGGATGGATTGGGTCGCCGAATTGACCGCGAAGGCGGGGGACGCTCCGGAGGCCGAGCAGAAGGCCCTGGCCGCACAAATCGCCGGGCTGGAGAAGGAGGCCGATGCGGCCCTGGCCTTGTCCGCTCAGGGATTCCTCGACCTGATGACCCGCAAGCCCGAGATGATCAAGAACGAGGCGGTCTTCTTCTGGGCCGGGACGTTCTTCCGGACGCGAGGCGATGCCCAAACCGCCATCACCGTGTTCCAGGCCTTCCGCAAGCAGTTCCCCCAGTCCAAGCAGGTGCCCGCCGCGTTGTTCCAACTGGTGCGGCTGTACCACGAGTTGAAGCCGCCCGATCACGAGGGGGTGATCAAACACGCGGACGCCTTGCTGGAAGCCGCACCCGACGGCGTCTATGCGATGCAGGCCCGGCACGCCAAGGCCGATGCGCTGTACGCCAAGAAGCAATGGCGCGACGCCGAGAAGCTGTATCTGGAGGTTTATAATCGCGGGGCCGAGCCGCTGAAGGTCGCCGCCACGATGCGCCTCGGCCACATCGGCTTCGCCCTGGAAGAATATGCCGCCGCCGCCCGTTACTTCGCCCAGATCGGGCTGCTCTACAAGGATGAGTCGGTCAGCCCGGAGGCCTTGTACTTCGCCGGAAAGGCCAACCGCATGCTGGAGGAACCCGGCGAGCTTACCAAGTTCTGGCAGTTGCTGTTGCAGACCTACGGCAAAACCACATGGGCCAAGTCGGCCCGCGACGAGCTTGCGGAAATGGGCTATACCGTCAACGCCAAGAACGAGATTCAACCCAAGTAACCGCCTGGAGAGTCTTTGTGACCAGCGGCCATTCACTCCGACAAGACGACCGCAGCCTGGTCGACGCGACGCGCCGTTGGATTCTCACGCCCGTCGCCCTCTCGGTGCTGCTGCATGTCGTGTTGCTCTCGGCCGTCCAGGGCATCGAATGGGTCGCTCCGCTGGAAGTCGAGCGTCAGCTCAGCCGCGTATACACCATCCAGACCGGCACGGTGCAGCCGAAAGACCTCGAACGCATCGCCCTGGCTCCGGAGGCCACCGCTCAGGACGCCTTCACCGCGCCCAGCGCCCCCAAGTTGACGCCGGAGATGTTCCCCGCCAAGACCGACGACGGCCCGCGTGAGCCGGCCCCCGAGGTGCTGCCCACGCTGCGCTATCCCGAAGAAGAATTGCCCCTGATTTCGCCGTCCGGGCTGTCGGACCGTAGCCAGGCCTTCCTGCGCGACGGCGACCTGGCCGCGACGGAGCTGACCGAAAAGGCGATTACCTACATCCCCTCCGGGCGTACGGTCGGCCCCAAGCCCTCGGATATCGTGACCATGCAGCCGGACCTGCGCGAAGGCCGCGACGCCTGGGGCAAGGCGGTCGCCGGGGGCGAGACCCCCTTCCTCGATGCCGGCACGGCACCCGCCCTGGTGGTTCGCCCGCCTTCCGGCGAGGCCGTGACCCCCGACCTGGGCACCACCTCGCTGGGCCGCGAGGCCGAGCAGTTGTTCGGCGACGACGGCACCCCGGTCAAGATGCAGCCCATTCCGCTCAACGTCAAGCTCGATGTCTATGCCGAACCCGGCGGGGCCTACCGCTATTTCCGGCTGGCGGTGAGCGAGAAGGAAGACCTCCGCCTTCCCACCATCACCAAGAACGTCCTCTTCGTGATCGATGTGTCGTCCAGTATGCGGCTGGAGATGCTTCGCCAGGTGCAGAGCGCCGTGACCGAGGCGGCCGCCGGGCTGAATCGCGGCGACCATTTCAACGTGGTGCGCTTCAGCGAAGAGACCTTCAAGACCTTTGAGCAGTTCGTCAAGGCCACCCCCGACAACATCCGGCGCGCCGCCGCAAGCATCCGCAAAGAGCCGGGGCAGGTGCGCACCGATGTGTATGCCGCCCTGCGCAAGGTGCTTGCCGAGCTTCCGACCGCCGGCGAAGCGGCCTTCCGCCCCACCAACATTTACCTGATCAGCGACGGGAACCCGACGGCCGGCATCCAGGAAATCCGCAAGATCGTCAACGACATCTCCGAGGTCACGCGCACCAATTACAGTGTCTTCGCCTTCAATCCCGGAGCTCCGGGAGCCAACGCCTATCTGCTCGACCTGCTGGCCTACCGGAATCGCGGGGCCTACCTGCGGGCGGAGGCCACCGACGTGGTCGGCAAGCGGCTGCTGGAGATGCTGACTACTTACAAAGCCCCCGTGCTGATGAACCAGCGGGCGCAATACGGCAACTTCGAGGTTGACCAGGTCTATCCCCAGACGCTGCCGAACCTCTATGCCGGGCGGCCGATGGTCATCTACGGACGGTGCCGACCGGGCGACCAGATCGCGGTGCAGATCATCGGCGACAGCGCCACGCACCGCCGACGGTTCCTCTACACCTCGATGCTTCCGGACCTGTTGACCGACGACAAGACCATCGCCCAGGAGTGGGCGCGGGGCAAGATTCATCACCTGACCGCGCTGATCGCCCGCGATGGCGAGAACCAGGAAACCATCAACGAGATACGCCGCCTGGGACAGCAATACGGCCTGACTACGCCGTATAATTGACCCCGGCATCATGCACGGAGGAGCGAACGGTGTCAAAACGGTGGACGGCGATTCTGCTGGCCCTGGTGCCGGGCCTGGGGCACCTTTATCTGGGGCGCCACTGGCGCGGGCTGGGCGTTTTCGCGCTCTTCGCGTTCGCCGTCAACGCGATGTTCCTCGCATTCGAGGGGCTGATCGACGCCCAAGGTTCCTTACGGCTCTTTCGGTGCGGGGCCGCGGCGGCCTGGGCCTATTCCGTCCTGCACGTGGCCCTTCTGTCGCGGCAGTTCGACCAGCCGCCGGGGGTGGACCGAAAAGACTATCATTTCAAGCGCGGCTTGTCGCAATATCTGGCCGGGGCCTTTGAGGCCGCCCGGGACGAGTTTCGCGCGGTGCTCAAGCTGGACCCGATGGATATCGATGCCCGGTTTCATCTGGGGATGACGCTTCGGGCGATGGGGCAGACCCAGCAGGCGGTGCGGGCCTTCCGCCGCTGCCTGGCCGACGACGTCCACGCCAAGTGGCGCTGGGAGGTTGATGTGCAGATGGCCCGGATGAAAGGGGCCGGTTAAGGAGGGGCATCTATGGAAGAAGCTCGTGAACGCTGGGGCGGTCGCCTGCCGTTCATTATGGCCGCGGTCGGCAGTGCGGTGGGGTTGGGCAATGTCTGGCGTTTTCCGGCGGTCGCCTATCGCAACGGCGGCGGCGCGTTCCTGCTGCCCTATTTCACGGCGCTGATTACCGCCGGCATCCCCCTGCTGATTGTGGAATACGCGCTCGGCCAGAAGTTCCAGGGCGGCGCCCCCCACGCGATGGGCTGCGTCAACAAGCGCTTCCGATGGGTCGGATGGTTCGCCCTGCTGGTCGCCTCGGTGATTTCCTTTTACTACGTTGCGATTATGGCGTGGGCGGTGGACTACACCGTCGCGGCCTGGGATATGAAGTGGACGCAACCGGCGCCGACCCGCGTGGAGGGCCAACTGATCCCCGCCGAGCGGGTGGTGCTCTATCTTCAATATGAGACCGAAGAGCACAAGGCCCAACTGGAGAAGGTGGTCGCGTCGCAGGCTGCCGGGGGAGCGTCGGTGCTGCTGCTCGATGAGGAGGCGTTGAAGCGTCACGTCGAGGCGGAAAGCGCCCGGCCCGAAGCGGAGCGCAAGCATTATGTCTCGCTCGATGCCAACGCGGGCAACTATTTCAATGAGGTCTGCCTCGGCGGGTTTGCCTACGAGAAGTGGAAGGGGATGTGCGCCGAGAACCGGCGGCTTGACGCGGAGATCGCGGCTCTGAGGGCGACCCGCCAAAAGGTGCGGGACGACGCCCGGCTGGCACCCGATGAGCGCACCGACCGACTCCGCGAACTGGACGCCGAAATCGACCAGCGCCAATCCCGGCATCAGCCGTACATCAACACCGAGGAGATGTTCAAGCCGGTCACTCGGAACCTGATCTGGGCGGCGGGGGTATGGCTGGTTATCTTCCTGATCATCTTCAAGGGCGTCAGGGTGGTGGGCAAGGTGGTGATGTGGACGGTGAGCATCCCGGTGGTGTTGCTGGCCGTGCTGCTGGTGCGCGGCATTCTGCTGCAAGGGGCGGAGCAGGGGATTATCTACTATCTCCAGCCGGACTGGGCCGAGTTGATGAAGCCCAGCGTCTGGCTGGCGGCCTACGGCCAGATCTTCTTCTCGCTGAGTCTGGGCTTCGGGATTATGATCGCCTACGCCAGCTACATGCCGCGCGAGTCGGACGTGAGCAACAACGCCTTTATGACCGCGTTCGCCAACTGTGCGACCAGTTTCTTTGCCGCGTTTGCGGTGTTCTCGGTGCTGGGCTACCTGGCGGCGGTCAATGCCACCGACGTGGCCAGCGTGGTCAAGGGCGGGCCGGGGCTGGTGTTCGTCACCTATCCGATTGCCATCGCCAAGATCGGCGGCACCTGGGGCCGGGTCATCGGCGTCACCTTCTTCATCTGCCTGCTGTTCCTCGGCATCGATTCCGCCTTCTCCATCGTCGAGGGCGTGCTCACCGGCATTCACGACCGCTTCAAAAAATTGAATAAGGCGCTGGTCACGGCGCTCTTCTGTCTGCTCGGCTTCGTGTGTACCGGTTTCTTTCTGACGCGGTCCGGCCTGATGTGGCTGGATATCCTGGACAACTGGATGAGCAACTACGGGCTGGCGACGGTCGGCCTGTTGGAGTGCGTGGCGGTGGCGTATTTCTTCCGCCACCAGGAGATCGAGGAGTTCGTCAACGAGCGCTCCGAGATCAAGCTGGGCGGGTGGTTCGAGCTGTTCATCAAGTACGTGACCCCGGCGGTGTTGATCTTCCTGCTGGGCGCCCGGTTCCTGGAAGATATGCGGGCCACCTATGAGGGCTACGATCAGATCGTGCCCTGGTCGGTCACTGTGGCCGGGTGGGGCGTGTTTGTTGTCCTGGTCGCCGTCGCCCTGGCCCTGGGGCGCAACTGGACCAAGTTCCTCTGGCTGGCCTGCGCGGGCGTGGTGTTCGCCGGGTTCCTGTTCTGGCTCAAGCGGACCGATGTCGCGGCGATGGCCGCGGCGGGATCGGTCCTGCTGTTCGGGGGCTTCTTCACCTGCCTCCGCATCGCGATGAAAGGTTCGGCGAGTCGGCCCAGCTCGGCCGGTTAGCCCCGACTTTCGGAAGGTAGCCCCGATGCAGAAGGCTCTTTGGATAATGACGCTTCTCCTGGTCGTGCTGATGCCGACGCAGTGGGGCGTTCGGCTTGGCGGCACCACCACGATGATCGATCGGCAAGTCGATGAAGTGCAACCGGACGGCCAGGTCAAGACGGTAATGCGCTCCGACCCCAAGGTCGATGGCGGCTTCAACCTCACTCCAGGCGACGTGCTGCTGGTGGTCATTTTCCTGCTGTGGGCGGGCCATACGCTGGTGCGGGGCCGCGTGTTTTCGGTGCGCTTGCCCGCCCTGGCGGCCATCGCCTTTGGCCTTGTCGCGGTGGCGGCGGCTCTACATTCGCCCGAACCCAAGGCCGGGTTGCGCGACGCGGCCCAGGTGCTGGCTTACTTCGTTGGCGGATGGATGGTGTTCGCCAACTGCATCGGTACGCGGCGCCGTCTGCGGGCGGCGGTCGATGCCTTCAGCGTTGTTGTCGCGGTCATCGTGCTCATTGCCTGGATACAATACCGACAGGCGGGCGACGGCAATGTGTTCAAGGTCAGCGGCACCTTCGGCAACCGCAACGTGCTGGGAGCCTTTCTGGCGATGGCCCTGCCGTTTCTGTTTGCCCTGGGGCTGCACCAGGAGCGGCTGGGGCAGAAGTTCGCCCTGATGCTCACCGTGGCCCTGGGGGCGATGGTCACGCTCTCCGGGGCGGCCTTGGTGGCGATGGCTGCCGGGCTGCTGGTGGTGGCGGCGATGACCTCGCGCAAGGCGCTGGCCGGCGTGGTAGTCGCCATCCTGCTGGCGATGACGCTGATGCCCCGTTGGCTTCCGCTGCCGCGACACACCGACGTGGTGATCAGCTCGCTGCAACCGCATGTCTTCAACAACTTCCTCGACCGTCGCTCCGGCGAGCCGGAGCCATTCCCGGAGGTGGTTCCGGCCTATCGTTACCGCTGCTGGTACGCCGCCACGCGGCTGATCCAGGCCTCGGCGGCTTGGCCCTTCCTGGGCGTCGGCCCCGGCCGGTTCAACGACACCGTGGCGGAGCACTACATCGGCGTGGAAAAACCCAGCGGCGACACCGACGAGGTGCGGGCCTACAACATCGACGCCGCCGAGCCGGACTCGTTCAATATGTATCTGGTGGTTGCCGCCGAGATGGGCTTGGTCGCCCTGGTGGCCCTGGTCTGGTTGATGGCGTATTGGCTGGGCGGCAACCTGCGCGAGTGGGCCGAGTCCCGCGACCGCATGGGCCGCGCCCTGGCGGCCGGGTCTGCCGGGGCGGTCCTCGCCGCTGGGCTGGGCGCTGTCTTCAGCAACATCCTAGTGCGCGGCGTAACGATGCCCTTTATTTTTATCGCCCTTTCTGGTATTCTCTGGGCGAAGTTGCCGGATACGTTCAGTCGCCATCGCGCTCGGTAGCGGCGGCGGCGTTCCATTCTCTTGTGACGAGGACGACGATGGTGCGAGTGGCCGTGACCGGTGCGACCGGGCTGGTGGGCGAGTGTCTGGTGCGTCTGCTGGTGAGTCATCCCGAAGTCGAGGTGACCTACTTGGGATCCAACAGCTCCGCGGGCCGCAACGTGGCCGAGGTCTTGCCGTCCCTGGCCGGATGCCTCGACCTGACCTGTTGCGCCCCGGATGTGGACGCCATCTGCCGCGACGCCGATGTGGCGATTCTCGCGCACAAATCCGCCGAATCGCTGGTGCTCACGCCCCGGCTGCTCGAAGGCGGCCTCAAGGTCATCGACATCGGCGGCGAGTTTCGACTCAAAGTCCCCGGCCTGTACAAGCAATGGTACGGCCAGGACCATACCGCCCCCGACCTGCTGAACGAGGCGGTCTATGGCCTGCCCGAGCTGTACCGCGAGAAAATCAAAACCGCCCGCCTGGTGGCGAACCCCGGCTGCTATCCCACCTCGGTGGTTCTGGCTCTGGCTCCGCTGATGGCCAAGGACCTGCTGGTGCGCGACAGCCTTCGGATCAGCTCGTCGTCCGGTCTGAGCGGAGCAGGGCGGACCAGCGGCAAGCTGTTCATCGACATCAACGAAGACATGCGGGCCTACGCCTTGGCGGGCCACAAGCATCGGCCTGAGATGGAGCAGGAGCTGTCGGTGGTGGCCGGCGGCAAAGTCGCCATCACCTTCGTCCCCCACATCGTCCCGGTCACCCGCGGCATTCTCAGCACCGTCTTCGCCCGCCCGGCGGGTAACGTCAACCAAGACCGGCTGCGCCAGGTGATGTTGGACCGCTATGCGGACGAGCCGTTTGTCCGTGTGCGCGAGTCGGGCGGCGAGGTGTGCATGAGCAATGTGCGCGGAACCAACTTCTGCGACGTGGCCGTGGAATACATCGCATCGACAAACGACGTGATCGTGATGTCGTCTATCGATAACATGCTCAAGGGGGCCTGCACGCAGGCCATTCAGAACCTCAACCTGATGTGCGGCTTTGATGAGTCCACCGGGATTGACGGAGTCCGAGGAAGCTAATGGGCAAGACTTATAAAGACGCCGGTGTGGACATTGATGCCAACGACCAGTTTGTGGGTGCGATTCGCTCTCTGGTGGAGAGCACTCACGGCCCGGACGTGGTGCCCGTTCCGGCCGGTTTCGCGGGCGAGATCGCGCTGCTGGCCGGGGGCGAGATGACCCTCGGTACCAAGCGCTCGCTCTTCTCGCGGCGGTTCCGCGACCCCGTGCTGGTGGCCTGCACCGACGGCGTCGGCACCAAGCTCAAAATCGCTTTCCTGACCGGCGTCCACGACACCGTGGGCATCGACCTGGTGGCGATGAGCGTCAACGACCTGATTACCAACGGTGCCCGGCCGCTGCTTTTTCTCGATTACCTCGCGTTCAGCCAGGTGCCCAACGCGGTGCAGGTGGATGTGTTGAAAGGCATGGCCGCTGCCTGCCGCGAATCGGGCTGCGCCCTGTTGGGCGGCGAGCGGGCCGAGCTGCCGGGGTTCTACGGCAAGGGCGAATACGACCTCGCGGGCTTCGCTGTGGGCGTGGTCGAGCGCTCCAAGCGCATCGACGGCAGCCGTGTGCGACCCGGCGACCGGGTCGTCGGCATCGCCTCGACCGGGCTGCACTCCAATGGGTACTCGCTCGCCCGCCAGGTGCTGCTCGACGATGCCAAGCTGGACCTGTCGGCCCACGTCGAGGAATTGGGCTGCACCCTGGGCGAAGAGCTGCTCCGGCCCACCGCGCTCTATCCCCGCGTGATTCACTCTGTGCTCAATCACTACCGGGTGAAGGCCGGCATCAAGGCCATCGCTCATATCACCGGCGGCGGCCTGATTGAGAACCTGCCGCGCGTGCTGCCCAAGAACTGCATGGCCCGCATCCACAAGAAGGCCTGGCCCAAGCCGCCGATCTTCGACATGATCCAACGGCTCGGCGACGTGGAAGAGGCCGAGATGTACCGCGTGTTCAACATGGGCATCGGGATGGCCATCGTGGTGCCCGCCGCCTATGCCGATTCGATCGTTCGGCAAATCCAACACGGCGGCCACCAGGCCTCCGTCATCGGCCGCATCGGGCGCGGGCGGTGCAAGGTCGAACTGGTGGATTGATCCCGCACGCGCCCGTTGTGGGAGGCTTGTGATGACCATCGCGGTCAAAGTATGCGGCATCACGCGAGTGGCCGACGCCCTCGTGGCCGCCGAGGCCGGGGCGCAGATGATCGGCCTGAACTTCTGGCCCGGCTCCCCGCGATGTGTCGGCCTTGCTCAGGCCGCAGAGATTATCGAAGCCGTCGCCGGGCGGGTCCGCGTGGTCGGCCTCTTCGTCGAAAGCAACCAAACGCAGATCGAGGAGACCACCGGCCGGCTGGGCATCCGAACCGTCCAACTGCACGGCGTGAACCCGGCTCTGGCGCAAAGTCTGCACGGCCTGGAGGTGATTCAGGCTTTCCCGGTGGCCCGCGAGGAAGACCTCCGGGCCGTCGAGGGGTTCCCGGCGGCCCTCTGCCTTCTGGATGCCCGCGTGCCGGGGATGCACGGCGGCACCGGGCAGCCGATGGACTGGTCTCTGGCGCGGCGGGCGGCGGCCGCACGTCGCATCCTGCTGGCCGGGGGGCTGACGCCCGATAACGTGGGCGAGGCGATCCGGGCCGTGCGGCCCTGGGGCGTGGATGCCGCCAGCGGCCTCGAAACGCAGCCCGGCATCAAAGACGCAGACCGGGTGCGGAGCTTTGTCCGCGCCGCCAACCAAGCAGCAAAGGATTTGGACGCATGAGAACTCATCGAGCAACACGGGCCTGGGTCGTTGCCGCTCTTGTTTTGGGGATGACCGCCGCGACGTCGGCGGCGGAGAAGACGCTTCGCCTGATGCACATCCAAATCGCGGCGACGGGCCGCGCGGTGGAGCGAGCCGTGCGGCGGTTCGAAGCGGCGACGGGTGCCCGCGTGGAGATCGAGGCCATCAAGAACGAGCATTTCAAGACCAAGATCGCCGCGGTGCTCCCGTCGGATTCGCCGCCCGACGTGTTGCATACCTGGGGCGGCGGCGGGCTGAGGGAATACGTCCGCCGGGGCTGGATTGCCCCGATCCCCGCCAGCGTGCCCACCGACGGCATCTACCCCCAGGTGCTGGCGTTCTGCAAGGTCGATGGCCGACTTTACGCGGTGCCCACCGATGTCTCGCTGGTGACCTTCTGGTATCGGCGCGATGTGTTCCTGCGGGCGGGCATCCCCGTGCCGAGGACATTCCGACAACTCGGCCTCACGGTCACCAGGCTGCGCGACAAGGGGGAGACGCCGATTGCCCTGGGCAACAAGGCCCATTGGCCGGGGGCGTTCTATTTCGACTACCTCGTGCTCCGGGCCGGCGGGGCGACCGACTATATCGAGCAGTCCAACGGGGCAGGCCGCCCGGCTCCCACCGAGGCGGCCCGGCAGGCCGAAGAGGCTATTCAGGAGCTGCTCGCCCGCCGCCCCTTCAACGAGGGCTACAACGGCATCGGCTACGACGAAGCGCGCTCCCTGCTGCTGGACGGTAAGGCGGCGATGACGTTGATGGGCAGTTGGCTGCTCTCCTATGCCATCGACGAACAGCCCAGCGTCGTCCCGGAGCTTGGTGCGTTCGCGTTTCCCATCCTGGAGGAGGGCGAGGCGGCGGATATGTTGTTGGGCGGCACCAACGGAGCTTACGCCATTGCCGCCAAGTCCGGCGAACCGGAGCTGGCGGCCCAACTGGTCCGGTTCCTCACGGATGAAGAGGCCGCCGCCGATTGGGTTCGCGCCGGTCGGATTCCCGCGCGACGGGTGGACCTGAAGAGTGATATCGAGGCTCTGGAGGAAATGCGGGCATTGTTGGACAAGGCCCCCGGCGTGCAGATTTATTTCGATGTTGCCCTGATGCCGTCGGTTGCCGAGCGGCACAAACCCTATACCCAGGAACTGCTGGCGGGAAAACCGGCGGGAACCAAGGAACGGCTGCTCATCGGGCTGGGGGCCTTGGTGGCCCTGGTCTTTCTGGTGTTTGCGATGCGGGAATCGTTCCGGAACGGAAAGCGGAACCGCCCGGAGGTTGGGATCTAATCCTTGGAGTCTTTGTCGGAGGAGTCATCCAGCTCCTTGTGAACGTCGTCGTCCACGTCTTTGAGTCCCTTTTTGAACTCCGTGACGCTCTTGCCGATGTTGCGCATCACCGACGGCAGGCGCGGGCCGAAGATCAGCAGGGCCACGATGAGGATGATGATCCATTCCGAGCCACCCGGCAAGCCAAATGCGAACATCGGAATCCCTCCGAGAAAAGCCAGAAACGCCGCCGAGCCGGAAACTACTCCGTCGGCAGCTACCTTGAGTCTACCGGGCCTTGCGTGGACTGTCAAGCCTGATGTGCGGGCTGCGTTCGCCCGGCTTGTCGCGGGGTTCGCCAGCGGATAGAATCAGGACATGTCCAACGTGAAGGCCAACCAGCAACCGAGCGTGGCGATGTTGACGCCGACAGGGAACGGCGGCATCGCCGTCATCCGGGTCTGCGGCCCGGGGGCCGAGCGGGTGGTCGGCAAGGTCTTTGTGGCGCGCTCCAAAATGCCCTGGGCGAACGACCTCGCCGGGCGGCTTTACTACGGGCATGTCTGCGACCGGGGGCAGACGCTGGACGAGGTCATCGTCTGCCGTAAATCGCCCACGGAGTTTGAGATCAACTGCCACGGGGGCATCGTCGCGGCGGGCGAGACCGTACGCCTGTTGGTGCGGGCGGGCGGCGAAGAGGTGTCCTCGCCGACCGCGTGGGCCGAAGCGGGGGATGCCATTCAACGGGAGGCGGCCGCGGCCTTGCCCGGAGCCGTCACGCGGCTGGCCGCGCGGATGCTCTGCGACCAGTGGAACGGGGCGCTGACACGGGCGATCCGGTCTATCGACCTCGCGAGTGCCGGCGCACGAGAAGCCCTGAGCGCGTTGCTGGCCACGGCCCCGCTGGGGCAAGCCCTGCTGACGCCGCGCCGCGTGGTGCTGGCCGGGCGACCGAATGTGGGGAAGTCCACCTTGTTCAATGCCCTGGTCGGGCACAACCGGACGCTTGTCTCGCCGACGGCCGGTACGACCCGCGACTATATCAGCGAGTGCGTCTCGCTGCGTGGCTTTCCCGTGGAGCTGATCGACAGCGCGGGGCTGCGTGAGGCGGGCGAGATCATCGAGTCGCTGGGCGTCTCGGCGGCTCGTAAGGTGGCGGCGGCGGCCCACATTGTCGTTTTGGTGGTCGATTCCCAATCGCCCGACGGCCCCGAAAGCGGCCTGCCTGGGGAAGTCCGTAACCCTATTATGGTGCTGAATAAATCAGACCTGGAGCACGAAGGTATTCCCCAAGAACACGTGCAAAACGACCGCTCGATCCGGATATCCGCCCTGCATAGGCAAGGGCTACGCGAACTTGAGGATGCCATAATGGCACGTATGCCCTCTGCAAGTCCCGTTGAGCAGCACGGGGCCGTCGTCTTCACAGAGCGTCAAGTATCTATTATCAAGGAACTTATAGATGCCGTCGGCTTGCGTGAAACACCTCGTGCAACATCGCTCCG
>CAZBCO010000176.1:0-13209 GCA_964490295.1 uncultured Planctomycetota bacterium | reverse complement strand
CGAAGACGGTCTCGCTGTTCAGCAAGGTCTCACGGGCAAAGTCCGCCAGGTCGCTCCTCAGCCAACGCGAGATGGGCACACCGAAGCCCATCTTGCCGCGTGCCAGGATGGAGTCGGGGAGCAGGTCGCGGAAGGCATGCCGCAGCACATACTTGCCCTGCCGCCCGGAGAGTTTGTGAGCCATCGGAATGCGGAAGGCCAGCTCGACGATCCGATGGTCGAGCAGCGGAGCGCGGGCCTCCAGCCCGTTGGCCATCGTGGCAATGTCCATTTTCACCAACGGGTCGTTGGGCAGATAAGCCATCAGGTCGGCATACATCGCCCCGGTAGCGGGGTCTCGAAGGGCGTCGCATTGACGGTAATACGGGTCGAAGATGTTGCGCGAATCGAGCGTCAGGGTTCGCTCGGCGAACCGCACGGAGTAGAGCCGGTTCTTTTCGTTCTCCGAGGCATAAGAGATCCAGGCATTGTGCCGCCGGGCGGGCGTCATCTGCATCGCCCCCAACAGCAGCCGGGCGCGGGTCAGGGCGCTCTTGCGGTCCTGGCCATTGGGCAACAGGGAGCCCATCAGGCCGATGAATTTGCCGATGGACGGCACACTCCGATCCACGGCCCCGCAGGCCCGCGCCGCCAGGTGGCGGGGATATCCGCCGAACGCTTCATCGGCTCCGTCGCCGCTCAAGGCCACCTTGACGTGTTGCGCCGTCTCGCGCGCGAGGTAATAGGTCGGAATGGCCGACGGGTCGGCGAAGGGTTCGCCGTAGCGCCGCATCAGCAGCGGCAACACCTCGACCGCATCCGGCGTGACTTGAAACTCGGTGTGCTCGGTGCGGAACGCCTGCGCCACGGTGCGGGCGTGTTCCAATTCGTCGTAGTCCGGGTCGCCGAACCCGATGCTGAAGGTATGCACCGGCCCGCCGCTCAGGCGGCTCATCAGGCCGACGACAATCGACGAATCGATGCCCCCGCTGAGGAACGCTCCCAACGGCACGTCGGCCACCAGCCGCGAGCGGACACTGCCCTCCACCGCCGCGCGCACCCGCTCCGCCGATTCGTCGAGCGACCAAGGCTCCGCCGTCAGCGTTACCGACCAGTAGCGCTCCAGCCGCGTGCCGCCAGGCTCCACCACCATCCGATGTGCGGGCGGCAGCTTCTTCACATCGCGGTAGATGGTCAGCGGAAAGGGCACGGCGAGGTACGACAGATAATGATGCAACGCTTCGGTATCGAGGACACGCGGCACCAGGTCGAGCGAAAGCAGCGCGTTCAGCTCCGACGCAAACGCGAACACGCCGTCGGCTTGATAATAGACCAACGGCTTCTCGCCCAGCCGGTCGCGCGCCAGCAGCAGCCGCTCCGCCTTCGCATCCCACAGGGCAAAGGCGAACATGCCGTCCAAGTGCTCGACGCATGCCGGGCCGTACTCCTTGTAGAGATGCAGGATGACCTCGTTATCGCTGTGGGTGGCGAAGCGGTGGCCGCAGTTTTCGAGGTCGCGGCGTAGCTCGCGGAAGTTATAGATTTCCCCGTTGCACACCAATTGCAGCGCACCGTCGTCGGCGGTCAGCGGCTGGTGGCCGGTGGTCAGGTCGATGATGCTCAGCCGGGCGTGGCCCAGCGAGCAGCCCGGCGAGATGAACGCCCCGGCGTCGTCGGGGCCGCGATGCCGAAGGCGCTCGACCATCGTCGCGACGGCGTCCGCCCCGCGTTCACCACTACCCAGAATACCGGCAATACCACACATACCCACACCTCGCCCGCTGCCCATGTCGCCATCAGCATATCCGCAAGCTCCTCCGGGAGCAAGGCGAAAACATGGATTCCGCACCCGCCGGGCGAGACACTTGGCTTCTGAAATTGACGTTTGCCGTCGGCGACGGTATCATCAGGGGGAAGTTATCACGCGGAGGACGCTATGAAGATTCACAATGCTGTGGTTCCTGCGGCCGGCGCCGGCACGCGGCTGCTGCCGGCCACCAAGGCCCAGCCCAAGGAAATGCTGCCGGTCGGTCGAAAGCCGCTGGTACAGTATGTGGTCGAAGAACTGGAAGCGGCCGGCATCGACAGCATCTGCTTCGTGACCGGGCGTCGCAAGCGTGCGATCGAAGACCATTTCGACCGCGACCCGATGCTGCGCGATATGCTGGTGCGAACCGGGCGAACCGGGCTGCTGGAGGAGCTTCGCTTCGAGGGCACCGACGTCGAGTTCTACTACACTCGCCAGAGCGAACAGCGGGGCTTGGGCCACGCCATCGCCTGTGCCCGGCGGTTCGCGGCCAATGAGCCGTTCGTCGTGGCCCTCGGCGATTCGATCATCACCAACGGGGCCGACCCCACACTGGTCGAGCGCCTGACCGAGGCTTATGCCCACACCCAGGGCGGCTGTGTCATCGCCTTTCAGGAGGTGCCCGACGAGGCGACCCGGCGTTACGGCATCGCCGCCCCGGCCGAGGCGAATCCCGGCGACGTGTTCGAGGTCGCCGAATTGGTCGAGAAGCCCGAACCCGGCACCGCCCCCAGCAACCTCGCCATCTCGGCTCGCTATGTGCTGCCGCCGGAGATTTTCGACGCCATCGACCAGACGTCGCCCGGCAAGAACGGCGAAATCCAGCTCACCGACGCGATCCGCATCCTGATGCAACGTGGCCGGAAGGTGATCGGGGTACGCCTGGCCGGCGGCGAACGCCGCTGCGATATCGGCAATTACGAGAGCTATTACCGCACCTTCGCCGACTTCGCTCTGGCCGACAAAGAACTAGGCCCCGGCTTTCGGGAATATTTGAAACAGAAGCTGGCGGAGTAGCTTCGCCTTCACGGAGTCTGAATCACACGTGCCCCCTTTTCTGCTGGACATCGTTTACGGCCTGCTCCTGCTGCTGGGGCTTCCCTTCGTTATCTATAAAACGCTGACCAGCGAGCGGTTTCGCGCGGGCTGGGGCGAACGCTTCGGGGGCGTCGCCGCACGCGAGCCGAAGCAGCGGTTCTGGGTGCATTGCGCCTCGGTGGGCGAGGTGATTCTGGCCCAGACGCTCATCCGTAAGCTCGAACAGGAATATCCGAAGGCGGAGGTAGTCCTCTCGACCATCACCAACACCGGGCGGGCGACGGCGGAGAAGAACCTCCCCGGCCATCCGGTCTTCTATTTCCCGCTCGACTTCTCGTTCATCGTCCGCAAGGTGTTGCGGCGGGTCCAGCCAACGGCGATCATCCTGGTCGAGCTGGAGGTCTGGCCGAACTTCATCCGCGTGGCGAAGCGGGAGGGTATCCCGGTGGTGGTGGTCAACGGGCGCATCACCGAGCGGTCGGCCAGCCGCTACGCCCGGAGCGGCTGGTTCTGGCGTCCGGTGTTCCGCCGGGTGGCGCACTATGCGGTGCAGAACCGGGAGTACGGCGAACGCCTCGAATCGCTGGGCGTACCGAAAAACCGCATCACCCAGGCGGGAACCATGAAATACGACACGGTCTCCACCGAGATTCACGCCCAGACCGTCGCCAAATATCAGGCTGCACTGCATTTGAAACCATCCGATACGGTGGTATTCGGGGGCTGTACGCACCCCGGCGAGGATGAATTGCTCATTGACTATTTCAAGCAGCGGCTGGAATCCGGCGAGCGGCTTCGGCTGGTTCTGGCCCCGCGCCACTCGACCCGCATCGGGGCCGTGCGGCAGGCCATTGAGGCCGCGGGGCTGGCCTGTGTGCAGAAGACCGACCTCGACGCGGGCCGCGCCGCGGAGGACTTCGAGAACCGCCCGCATGTCCTCCTGGTGGACACCACCGGCGAGTTGGCGGGCCTGTATGCGGTGGCCACCGTGGTGTTTGTGGGCGGCAGTCTGATCGAGCACGGCGGACAGAATATGATGGAGCCGGCCGCCCTGGGCAAGGCGGTCTGCTTTGGGCCCCACACCTGGAACTTCCGGGATACGGTCGAGATGTTGCTCCGGCACGATGCGGCGGTGCAACTCGACGGCCCGGACCAACTGGCCCCGGTGCTGGACGATTTGTGCAGGAATGTGCTGAAGCGGCACGAACTTGGCATCCGCGCCCAACAGGCCGTAATCCATGCCAAGGGAGCCACCGAGAGGAATTTTAATGCAATTTCGTCATTCTTGTGTATAATGGCCGATACAATTACACTGGACCATGGGGATTTTAATGAAAGGAGAACACCCTGATGTCGAATTATCTTTTTACCTCTGAATCGGTTACGATGGGACACCCCGACAAGGTCGCCGATCAGATTTCGGACGGCGTCCTTGACGCCATCCTCGCTGAAGACCCCAACGGCCGCGTGGCCTGCGAGACGCTCGTGACCACCGGCCTGGCCGTCATCGCCGGCGAGATCACCACCGACTGCTATGTCGATATGCCCCAGATCGTCCGCGAAACCATCCGCGAGATCGGCTACACCGATGCGTCGATGGGCTTCGATTGCGACACCTGCGCGGTCATCACCTCCATCGATAAGCAATCGCCGGATATCTCGCAGGGCGTGACCGAGGGCGAGGGCCTGCACGCCGAGCAAGGTGCCGGCGATCAGGGAATGATGTTCGGCTTCGCCTGCACTGAGACACCCGAACTGATGCCGATGCCCATTCACCTCTCGCATCGCATCTGCGAATCGCTGGCTCGGTTCCGTCAGGACAGGATTGTCAATTGGCTCCGTCCCGACGGCAAGTCGCAGGTCACCATCGAGTACGAAGACCGCAAGCCGAAACGCATCCACACCATTGTGGTCTCGACGCAGCACACCCCGGAAGTTTCCTACGAGACCATCCGCAAGGCCGTCATCGAGCAAATCATTCCGGAAGCCGTGCCCACGGAGCTGCTGGATAAGGACACGATTTATCACGTGAACCCGACCGGTCGGTTTGTGATCGGCGGCCCGCAGGGCGACTGCGGCCTGACCGGACGCAAGATTATCGTGGATACCTACGGCGGCCGCGGAGCCCACGGCGGCGGCGCCTTTTCGGGCAAAGACCCCTCCAAGGTGGACCGCACCGCGGCCTACATGGCCCGGCATATCGCCAAGAATATCGTCGCCGCCGAACTCGCTATCCAGGTCGAGGTGGAGCTTTCCTACGCCATCGGCGTGGCCGAGCCGATCTCCATCATGGTCGAGACCTACGGCACCGGCAAAGTCAGCGGCGAGAAATTGGCCAAGGCGGTCCGAGAGGTCTTCCCGCTCCAGCCGAAGCCGATGATCGACTACCTCAAGCTCCGCCGCCCGATCTTCAGGGAAACGGCGCGGCACGGCCACTTCGGGCGCGAGTTGGATACTTTTACTTGGGAACACACCCACCGCGTGGAGGACCTGCGCAAGGCGTTGGGTGTTTAGGAAGGAGCAAAGCGTGACCGAAGTGACAACCCAATCTTACATTGTCAAAGACATCAGCCTGGCCCAATGGGGCCGCGAAGAGATTCGCATGGCCGAGAACGAGATGCCCGGGCTGATGGCCCTGCGGGAGGAGTTCGGCCCGTCGAAGCCCCTGGCCGGGGCACGGATCAGCGGCTCGCTGCACATGACCATCCAGACCGCGGTGCTGATCGAGACGCTGGCACAACTCGGTGCCGACATTCGCTGGGCGAGCTGCAACATCTTCTCGACACAGGACCACGCCGCCGCGGCCATCGCCGACAGCGGCATCCCGGTCTTCGCCTATCAGGGCGAATCGTTGAAAGAATACTGGGAATTCACCAAGCTGGCCCTCTCCCACCCGGACGGGCCGACCTTGCTGGTCGATGACGGCGGCGACGCCACTCTGCTCATCCACCGCGGCTCGGAGCGCGAGATTGAGTTCGAGAAGACCGGCCAGAAGCCGGCGGTCTGCACCGACAACAGCGAAATCCGCGTCGTGGACGAGCTGCTGAACCGGACGCTCGACGAGAACCCGAAGCTCTGGCGCACCATGGCCAAGGGCATCGTCGGAGTCAGCGAGGAGACCACCACCGGCGTGCATCGCCTGTATCAGCTCGCCCGTGAGGGCCGTCTGTTGTTCCCCGCCTTCAACGTCAACGACTCCGTGACCAAGAGCAAGTTCGACAACCTCTACGGCTGCCGCGAGTCATTGATCGATGGCATCAAGCGGGCCACCGACGTGATGATCGCCGGCAAGAAATGCGTGGTACTCGGCTACGGCGACGTCGGCAAGGGCTGCGCCCAGGCGTTGCGCGGTATGGGGGCCACCGTCTCCATCACCGAGATCGACCCGATCAACGCCTTGCAGGCGGCGATGGAAGGCTATCAGGTGGTGTTGATGGACGACGCCTGCCGCTGGGGCGATATCTTCATCACCGCCACCGGCAACGTGGACGTCATCACCCGCGCCCACATGGACCAGATGAAGCACGAGGCCATCATCTGCAATATCGGCCACTTCGACTCCGAGATTCAGACCGAATCGCTCTTCAACGACCCGACCCTCAAGGTTCACGAGATCAAGCCCCAGGTGGACCAGATCGAGTGGCCCGACGGCAAGCGCCTCACGGTGCTGGCCAAGGGGCGGCTGGTCAACCTCGGCTGCGCCACCGGCCATCCCAGCTTTGTGATGAGCAACAGCTTCACCAACCAGACCATGGCCCAGATCGAGCTGTGGGGACGACGTGACGCGGGCACGTATCAGAATCAAGTCTATGTGCTGCCCAAGTTGCTGGATGAAAAGGTCGCCCGTCTGCACCTTGGACGGCTGGGCGTGAAGCTGACGACGATGACCGAGAAGCAGTCCAAGTACATCGATATCCCCGTGGAAGGCCCCTACAAGCCCGACCACTACCGCTACTAAACCAGCTTACGGGCAGGGCATCGCGGCCGAGGCCGAAGTGCCCTGCCCCAACGCCCCCATCCTGATATCTCATGAAAACGGCTGGGCCGGAACGCTTGACGCTCCGGCCCAGCCGTCTTTTTGGCTTATTGAAAAGGGTTAGCGCACCACCCGCCGACGGGCCAGGCGGAGAGAGAGGAACGCGGCCATCGCGGCGTCCAACGGCTTGTCGGTGTAGATGCGCTCCAGGCTGTAGCCGAACCGCGTGCAAGCCTGGTGAATCTGCTCGATATGACGCTCACGCTCGGCCAGGTAGGCGTTGCGCAGATCGCGCGGCTCGCAGAGCAGCTTCCCCTCGTCTTCCATACCCAGGAAAATAGTCTGGCCGGAGAACGGGAAGTCGCGCTCAATGGGGTCTTCGATATGAAACAGGCAGACGTCCTGCCCGCCGAAGCTGAGCTGGCCCAAGGCCATGTTGAGGTTGTCGATATCATCCACGAAATCGCTGATGATGAAGACCAGGCCCTTGCTCTTGAAACGCCCGCCGACGCCGGACAGGGACTTGTACATGGAGGTCTTGCCGCCCGGTTCGGCGTTTTCAAGCGTCCGGCATACATTGCGGAAGTGCGACCCCGATCCCCGGGGCCGCAGCGTGGTGTGGACGTCCTCGCAGAACAGCATCAGGCCGAAGGTGTCCTTCTGCTGCAACAGCAGATAGGCCAGAGCCGAGGCCACCGTGGCGGCGTATTCAAACTTGGTCAGCGCCGCCTGCTCGCTCTTGAAGAACATCGAGTTGCTGGTGTCCACCAGGAAGGTGACCTGCATACTGGTTTCCGCTTCGTACTGCTTGATGTAGTAGCGGTCGGTCTTGGCAAAGACCTTCCAGTCGAGGTGCTTGGGGTCGTCGCCGGTCACATACTGCCGATGCTGGGCAAACTCGGTGCTGATACCCAGCAGACGGCTCTTGTGCATTCCGGCCATAAAGCTCTCGACCAGGCGCAGGCTGCGCACTTCGAGCTGCTTGATTCGGCCAATCACCTGCGGGTCGAAGACGTTTGGCATGTCAGCTTACCACCTTCAGCAATTCGTCCACAATTTTGGTCGAGTCGATGTGCTCGGCCTCGGCCGCGAAGTTGGGCATGATGCGGTGGACCAGCACAGGGTGAGCGACCGAGAGCACGTCCTCGATGGTCACCTTGTTGCGACCGTCAAGGATGGCCGCGGTCTTGCCGCCGATCACCAGGTTCTGGCTGGCGCGGGGGCTGGCCCCCCAGGTGACCCACTTCTTGATGAAGTCCGGCGACTCCGCCTCGCTGCTGCGCGTGGCGCGGACCAGACGAACGATGAAGTCGGTCACATCCTCTTCGATGATCACGCGGCGAACCAGACGCTGGTACTCCAGAATCTCTTCGTGCTTGAGCACCGATTCGATCTTGGCCTCGTAACCCGAGGTGGTCATCGCCAGAATCTTCTTCTCTTCCGATTCGTTCGGGTAGCCCACGTTGATCTGGAACATGAAGCGGTCCATCTGGGCTTCGGGCAGCGGGTAGGTGCCTTCCTGCTCGATGGGGTTCTGCGTCGCGAGCACGAAGAACGGCGAGACCAGATCGCGACGGACACCGCCGACGGTCACCTGGCGCTCCTGCATGGCTTCGAGCAGGGCGGCCTGGGTCTTCGGAGGCGTTCGGTTGATCTCGTCGGCCAGCAGCACGTTGGTGAAGATGGGGCCTTCGAGGAAGCGGAACTGCCGCTCGCCGGTCGCCTTGTTCTCCTGGATCACCTCGGTGCCGGTGATGTCCGAAGGCATCAGGTCGGGGGTGAACTGCACACGGCGGAACTTGAGCGAAAGGCTCGACGACAGCGTACGCACCAGCAGCGTCTTGCCGATGCCGGGCACACCCATCAGCAGGCAGTGGCCCTGGGCAAACAGGCCGATCATCGTCAGACGAATCACGGCGTCCTGCCCCACCATCGCCTTGCGCACCTGGGCCATAATCCGGTCGTGGGCCTCCTTCAGGTGCTCGATTTTCCCAAGGTCTTCATCCGTCCAGGGTTCTTGCTTCGGGACCACAAATTCCGCGTCAGACATTTGTCACCTCTCTTTTCTGCGCCTTGAGTAACTCCCGTGTCCACTTGGACAGCTTGGGCAGAGTTTTCTCCTCGGCTTGTGCCACCAGAGCATCGAGCACGTCACGGTAGGTACAACCCTCCGCCTGTGCCCGGAAATCCATCAACAAACGATGGGCCATCACCGGTTTGGCCACATTGACGATATCGGATCGTGTGACGTGCCGCCGCCCGCGCGACAGCGCGGTCACCTTGCCACCCATCAACAGGGCCTGGGCCGCTCGGGGGGAGGCCCCCAGCCGGATGGCCCGCTTGATCAGCGGGGCCGTGCCCTCGGATTCCGGACGGCTGTACCGCACAATGGCCAAGGCAAAGTCGCGCACCGACGGCACCACGGGAACTTCGCGGGCCAGAGCCTGCATCGCCAGCACCGTCTCGGGTTCGGTTACCGCCTGGGCCTGGGGCATAGCACTCTGGGTGGTCAGGTTCACCATCCGCTTCTCCTCATCTTCCAGCGGATAGTCCTGCTCAATCGACATCATGAAGCGGTCGGTCTGGGCCTCGCCCAACGCCCAGGTGCCCTCGGTATCCAGCGTGTTCTGGGTGGCGATCAGGGTGTATGGGCTGGGCAGGAAATACGTCTTCCCGCCGATGGACACCTGGCGCTCCTGCATCACTTCGAGCAGAGCAGCCTGGGTGCGGGCCGGGCTGCGGTTGATCTCGTCGGCCAGCACCATGTTGGCAAAGACCGGGCCTTTGAAGAACCGGAAATTCCGCTCGCCGGTGGCCGTGCTGCTCTCCAGAATCTCGGCCCCGATAATGTCGGTCGGCAACAGGTCGGGCGTAAACTGGAGGCGTCGGTATTCCAGCCCCAGAATTTCGGCCAGGGTCTTGACGATCAGGGTACGCCCCAAGCCGGGCATGCCGGACAGCAACACGTGGCCGCCGGCGAACACCGCGACGAGCAGGTGGTCGATGGCCTCGGCCTGGCCCACGACAACCTTGCCGAGTTCGGCACGAACCCGGTGGAAGGTCTCGTAGAACTCCTGCGGGGTGATGGTCTTCGTTTCGCCTTCACTCACGGTGCCACTTGCCTCCTAGCGCAATACGCGGGCCGAACCCCAGTTGGCGACATCTCCCAAGTCCAGGTCGCCCGCGTTGTCCACTTTCAAAGTCAGCTTCTTCACGCCCTTGACCGGCACGGTGATGCTCCGGGGGGCGCGGGCGGACCCGCGCACCACCGGCGTCTTGGTCAACTCTTTCCCGTCGCCGATGACCGAAAACACCACGCTGCCGCGCGAGCCCATCCGCGTCGCGATGCCCACGTCCGAACGAAACTCGTTGAAGCGCCCGTTGAGTTCAAAGGTCAATTCGGAGTTGGCATGCACCCCGATGCCCCAGGGATAGCGCTTGCCCGCGATGGAAATCGCATCACCCTGACAACTGCGGTCGATCTGGTACGGCTGCGGCGGGGCCAGCTCGGTGCTCTCCTTGACCTCCGCCGGCTTCAGCTGCGAGAGGTATTGCACCCGACCGCCCATCGTCTGGACCATCGAGATTTCATCCAGGTACAGGTTCAACGTTTCCTTTTTGTTGTACGTCGGCTTGACGCCCCACTTGCCAAGATAGATACGGGCCAGGTCGCCGACGATCATGCTGCCGTCGCGGCCCCAGAACCGCAACTGCACCTGGCCGCCCCAGGGGACATGCTTGTCGCGCCCGGCCTCCGCCAGACGGACACCGGCCAGATAAAGCACGCGGATCGGAACCATCCGCACCAGATCCTCGTGGTAGATGTGCACATCGACGCGGTCCAGTTGACGGAGTACGCCGGGGAAGGTCGAGCCGCGCTGGTCCAGCACCGTGTCCAGATAGGCGCTGTTGGCGGCACCCGCATCTTCATCGACCAGTTCCTCGGCCTTGCGCCCGCTGAATCCGGCGAGCGGCAGAGCCACGAACCCGCGGATGGTCGAGAAGTTCAAGTTGGTGGTACCGGCCATGGCCGTGGCGGTATGAATCAGGTCGCCGCGGTTCTCGATGATCTGGCCGCGAAGCCACCCGGAGTTCACGAAGCGGAACTCCTGTGTGCCGCTCTGCACCAGCAGCGGGTTGCGGCCCAGAAAGCGAATGGCCACGATGTCTTCGAGCTTGACCTTCTTCTCTTCGCCGGTGGGGAGCAACACCACGATCTCGCCCTGGGGGGTGATGCCCTGCACCAACCCGTAAACGCGCGAGTTGTCGTGGAGCCAGATTTCTTCGGACTGAGCCGGGCGCAACGCACCGACCAGGAGGAACGCGGCCAGTACGGCCGTCAGGGCGATTCGCGGATACGTCATCGAGCGTCCAATCATTGGCTGTCGGCCTCCCGCCGGGTGAAGGATTCGTAGTAGGCTTTCAACAGCGTGTCATACTTGTGCTCCACCGTCCGGCCCTCGATCTCCTTGATGGCCCGGAGCATCCGTTCGCGCATCGGGGCGGGCAGCGATTCATCTTCGTTCAACTTTTTGTGGATATCGCTCCACCCCGCAATGCCGACGGGGGGCGGTGCTTCGCCGTCCACCACCGGCTTGTCTTCCTCGGGGATAATCACACGACGCTCGTGAATCGCGTCAAACAGGCCGCGCGTCGCCTGCACCTTGGCGGCAAACTGGGCCACGATGTCGGTGAGGTCTTTGACCACCGCCTCGTCGGCATCGCCCTTGCGAATCTTGGCGGCCATCTGGGCCAGCGGCTCACGCATCGCCTTAACCGCATCGGCCCCGGCCTCGCCCAATTCCTGGGCGATGGGCCAGGTCAACTTGATGGTCTGCGGTTTGTCGCTGCGGCTCGCGGCGGGCTGTTCGTACTCGAAGACCGCTTCGGGCGTGACCTTGGCATAGGCCGATTCCATTTCGCCGATGAGCGCCAAGACCCGCTCCTGCAACTTCGCCGCGATCTCCCGGTTCTTCTTCTCCAATGCGACCGGGCGGTCTTTGGCGTCGGCCAAGGCGACAAAGCGCTGCACCCGGCGCAACACGTCGTTTTGCAGCATCCAGGCGAAGTCCATCCGGTCGATGACCGCGATGGCGGGGTCGAGGTTCTTACCCCGAATGCGATAGGGCTGCCGGAAGGCGTCAAGCCCCTCGCCGTCGCGGTTCACGCGGGCCTGATTGGCCACATCCTGCCGCATCGCCAGATAACGCTGGTGCAGATGCTTGAGCAGAGCGATACTGTCCATTTGTATCTGCTGGGTCGTCTCCGAGTAGTTGGAGGCGGCGATCAGGCTTCGGGAGCCTTCGAACTCGGCCAGAGCGAGGTTCAGCACCTCAACAGCGGAGGCGATCTTACCCTCGCCGGCGTGCTTGATGGCTTCCTGCCCCTTGGCCGCGGCCAGAGCCTGCCGTTCGAGCAAGGCTCCCCGGGTCAGGGCACGGAAGCGGGGCATGTCGTCCTGGGTCAGGTTTCGGCCCAGGAACCGCGTGCGAGCCACGACGTTCTCCTGGAGGGCGACCATATCATACACCGCCTTGGCCAGGGCATCGGCGGGCGGCGGCGGCAGCGGCGGCGGCGGTTCTACCACGTCCGTCGTGGGCGTTCCGCCGTTCCCGTTGGTCGGGTCGGTCTTGTCGGGATCCTTCTTGGCGGCGATCTCCACCTCGACGCGCTTCGGGTCGCCCTGAATCTCGTCGATGGGCGGTTCGGGGTCCACCTTCTCGCCGGCCCGCACCAGGCTCTGGAGCACCTCCTGCATCGCGTCGGTCGCGCTGGTCTGATCTTTGACGATCCGGTCCGGCTGGTTGTCGGCAATCAGCCGCGCGGCCTCCTTTAGATGGTCGTTAACCCGCGCGTCGCGTAACTGCCGGAAGGCGTAGCGCAGCGGCCCGACAATGGTCATGCGGCCCGCCCGTTCAGCCATCTCCGTGGTATGCGTGAGCTGGCGTTCAAGTTCCGTCTCGGTGTCGAAGATCGCCTGCTGGCGCTTGCCCAGGGTGATCAGGTCCTCCTGCTCCTTGTCGGTCAGGTCGAGGATATGCTTACCGATGTAACGCGGGGCGATTTCGATGGTCTGGGCGCGGACTTCCAACTGCGTCTCATAGATCATGCGGGCGGTGATGCTCGCGGTCTGGAGGTCGCGCCAGTCGTACAGCTTGACCAGCACGCGGGTAAACGCGAAGCAGGCCAGCCGCTGGTTCTGATGGAACTTGGCCACTTGCTCGGCGCGTTTTTTCAGGAGCACCTGGGGGGCGGCCTCGGCGCTGCTGCGGGGCTGGGATTCGCGGAGGCCCGACTCGATGGCCGCGTGTTCGGTGCCGGTGAGGCGTGTCACATAGCGGCCGATTTCCGTCAGCCGCGCGGCCATGAACTCCTGGGCCATATGGTTGCGGTTGTAGAGCACGGTCAG
>CAZBCO010000175.1:0-7719 GCA_964490295.1 uncultured Planctomycetota bacterium | reverse complement strand
CCCTCTTCTGTCGGCCAAACCTATTCTACGGATTGTGCCGTGCTCAATCAAGGGAAGTTTTGGCAGCGGGAACAAGTTGCACCGGAGCCGCGGGTAGATACAAGGATTACGCATGAGTAAACGGGCATTCAAGCAAGGCTTGATATACGGCTTGCTGTACTTTGTCGCTGTCAATATCTCCGGTATTGTGCTGCTCCCAGGCGAGAAGCAGCGAAGCAAGCCCGCTCAGGTTAGCGGAGAAGCTCTGTCGTAATAGGGAACGATGGGGGGCATTGATCAGATGCGGTATGCATCATAATAATACATTTTGTCGTGTCGATGTATCGATCCGCTTATCTAGTTCTGTGGCATAGCTTTATACGTATCAGAAGCGATATTTGTGTATTATTATAGTACATAAGGCATCCCGTTCCAACCCGGCAAGAAAAAAGAAAATAGAAAATATCATTGGCATAACTGCTTATATTGAAAACGCTTATGTTTCAGATTGGTGTTGGCCGTGAAGACCTTTGGCTTTTGGGCATGGAATTTGCTCATAAATATGGAATTTGCTCATAAATAATGGAGAGCAAGCCGGTGGTCGGCTTCAACAAGGCGGGTGCCTGAAGGTCAGGGTGCCGCAAGAAACCGCGGAATAAGGAGATGGTCTTATGTTGAGGGGCAGGTTGCGTGCGCAGTCCGGAACTTCGTTGACGGGCATGATGGTGTCGATCGGTGTGATTGTCATTTTGATGGGTATTATGTCGTCGGGTTGGATCTGGGTGAAACGTCAGGCGGAGCTTACCTCATTGCATGGGCGGGCGCATCAGATCAGCACCGGCCTGCAGCTCTATTATCAGAGGCATCGCTCGTTCCCCGATGCCTATCCCGCCAAACTCGAAACGGACCTGGCGTCTTTCGTTGATGACGCACAGGTTTTTACCAGTTATGCAGACCCCGAAGCATCGGTGGATTTCGTGAACCGGCAGTACATCACCCCCGTCACGGGGCCTGGCGAGCAGTACGTCCTCAGTCTGAACTCTGTTTACGCTCCGGAAAAAGCAGTTGTCTTATTCAGTGATGCGACCACCGGTGTGCTTGATAAGTTGGACGTGGAATGCAACAACACGCCTGCCACAGGGGGCAGCGTTGTCAAGGGCCGAACCATTACGTTCAACAACGGGAGCTCCGTGGAGCTGGTTGGCGAGACGGAAACCACCATTGTGCAGTCTTTCCAGGCTGAAGACGGCACGCCGATCCACATCCTCAAGCAAGACAGTGATAAGGCCGGCGAGATAAAGGTTCAGATGCCGACCAGTGCGGATATTCTAGTGGTTGCTTCCGAGAACGGCCGGGCGTCGATGCGATGCGGCGAAGTGGAGCTGACCTTCTCCAACACCGAGAATCAGGTGGGCGTGAAGAATGTCGATGCCGAGGTGGTGGTTGATGGCCTGCTTCTGCCGGGTGAAGAGATCGAGGATGTGCCCACCGGCTACCAGAATCTTTTTGGCAGCCTCAACATCAACCCGAACAACAGCCCTAATAATGAGTTCATCCTGGAAAAACTGGATGGCACCCAGATTACGCGTGACGACCTGCACGCCAGCAACGGCGACCTCGAATATATCGGACGGGCCACAATGATCCGCGTCCAGCCCAAAGGTAACGGCAACCAGAACACGTTGACCTATAATGGCCAGACCTATCGGGTACGAAACGGCCGGGTCTATGTGATCACCGCGAATTGGATGGCCTGCAGGGTGTACAACGCCAAGGACAACGGCACTGCAATGGGCCATTGGTGGATTGACAACCTGGTCGCCTTCGGGGCACAGATTGTCGAAGTTGGTCCGGGCAATTCCGCCAACAAAGGCAAAGGCAAAGGCAAGGGCAACCAGAATGACGACCCGCCCCCGTCTGACCCGGAGCCGGAAGCAGAGCCGGAAGAAGACCCCGTGGTCGAGAGCGGGCCGATTATCGGCAAGCGAACCCTGGGGCGCGGCACCTCGATCCCGGTGAACACCACCCGCTCCTTCACCAAGTACCATTGATTTCCGTCTCCTCCGGGCCCGGTGGCGTAGGGCACCCACGCCGCCGGGCCGCCCCTCCTGAACTTCTCCATCGCCCCAATCCCAACCGCTCTCCGAACCCTTGATGGGCGTAACCCACCGACTTGCCTTCTGCCAGCCTCCCGTGTAAAGCCTCCCTTGGTATCTCTCACAATTCGGCCTTGACTTTTGTACCGTCTCCGGCGATTCTATGGTAACGCTATTTTTTAAAGGAGAGCCTGATATGGCCAAAGCCGAAATGCTTTCATGTGAACCGAAGGTTGCGTGCGATGGGTTTACTTTTGGGGTCTGTGCGACCTGCGATCCGCGTATCCAGCAGGCCGACCGGGAGCGAGCACGCAATATCTGCGGAATGGTCGCCGAAGTCGTCGCCGAGGGTGTGACCATGCCCGATGGCTCTCCCGTCAAGGTGGTCTGGTCTCCGCTGCTGATCGACGGCGAGAAGCAAGCGGATATCGTGGCCGGGCAATTCCGCGATGCCAACGTCGATGCCCTGATCTGCGCCCCGGATACCTGGGCCTTCCCGCAGCTTACACTGATGAGCTTGCTCAGCCGTTTGCCCGCCGATCTGCCGGTGAACATCACCTGTGGCAACGCCGGCCCCAAGCCGGGCGTGGTATTCGCCCACGCGGTCAACGGGGCGCTGGCCCAGTCCGGCCGGCTGGTCTCGCTGAACGTCGGTACCTGGCCGGATACCGGGATGAAGCCCAAGATGACCCCGCCGACCGCCGAGGCTCTATGCGACTGGTGCTATGCCGCGCTGACCTGCGGCGGGCTGAAAGGCCGCCGAGTGGTGGTCTTTGGGCACGATTCGATGGGCATGGAAACGGCTCTGGCCCATGTCATTCCCACTCGCAACACCTTGGGCCTGGAAATCGCCCGGCTGGATATGAAGCTGCTATCGGACATGCTGGCCAAGGGAGCCTACGACAAAGACGAACTCAAGGAGCTGCGAGGGTGGCTCGACCAGCATCTCGGTAGGCGGATTGAGTTGAACGATGTCAAAGACAACGAGCGCTTCGACCGCGGGCTGGCACTCTACCTGGTGATGCGTGATCTGCTGGCCGACCTCAATGCCGTCGGCGGCGGATTCATGAATCAGCTCGAATGGGGCAGTGACCGGCGCGGCGTGCCGTCGCCCATCGCCGATGCGGCCGAGTCGCTTTTCAACTCGACCTTTGACCACAATGGCCCCAAACCGCCGATGCCGTTTGCTACCGAGGCGGACGTGCAGGGACTGCTCACGATGTTATTCACCTCATGGCTGGCGGGCGGAGCACCGCCGCTCTTCATGGACTTTCGCAAGGTGTGGGAGCCGGCGGAAATTCAAGCCCTCGCCAGGAAGCTCGACGTCAAGTTCACCCGGAACACGGTCTGGGCGCAGCGCGGGTTTGTCGATGGCGACAACTCCGGCTCGGCAAGCCTCGATTGGGCAGGCCGGCCCGGCGACAAATTGGAGGCCATTCTCAAGCGTGTTTCGATGCCGCAGGCTGATTCCTTCTATTTCCCAGGTGGCGGGAACAGCGTAACGTTCTTCACACCCGGCGGCATTCAGGGGATCGCCGCCCGCATGGCCTACAGCGAGCTTAGCGGAATGTTCAGCATGATCTGGGACGAGGCCAGCTCGGTCGATATGCCGGTGCGGTTGGCGAAGGCTGTGGCGAACACCAGTACGCCGACCTGGCCGCACACCTGGGTCGTCCCGAAATATGCCTCGATGGCGGAATACAAGCAGTACGCCCCGGCGAACCACTTCCATATGGTTTGGAATCTGCCGCCGAGGCGGCTCCAATACTGGATGGACCTGGCCAACGTCTTGAGCGTGACGCCGTGGCAGGCTCGGCCGCAGTTCATCGAAGGCGTGGACCGTCCTCAGCCGCTGCTCTATCTGCTCAACGGCGGCGAGACGGTCGCCAAGATGGCTCGGGCGAAACGATAATCGGCACTTGGGGTGGAGCAGGGCGGTTCCTGAGTACGGACCGCCTTTGCACCGCTGAAAGAGGTTTCAAAGGAGGGAATGGTTATGGTGCAGACTGCGTCAACGATGTTGCCGTTGGGTACGCCGGCCCCGGAATTTTCGCTACCGGATACTTCGGGCCGGACGGTGTCACTTGCGGATTTCAGCGATGCCCCGGCATTGCTGGTGGTTTTTATGTGCAATCATTGCCCGTTCGTGAAGCACGTGCGGGAGGGGTTGGCTCAACTGGGGCGCGACCTTCAGGCCCAGGGTGTGGCCATGGTGGGCATCAATGCCAATGATCTTTCCAGCCATCCCGACGACCGCCCGGAGCGGATGGCGGAAGAGGCCGCCGAAGCGGGCTATACCTTCCCCTACCTCTTCGATGCGTCGCAGCAGGTGGCCCAGGCCTATACGGCCGCTTGCACGCCGGATTTCTTCCTGTTCGACGGGCAGCGCCGGCTGGTCTATCGCGGCCAGATGGACGGCAGCCGCCCCGGTAATGACGTCCCCGTGACCGGCGAGGATATCCGCCGTGCCGTCGATGCGGTACTGGACGGCAAGCCGGTATCAAGCGACCAGCATCCCAGCATCGGATGCAATATCAAATGGAAGCCGGGCAACGAGCCGGCCTATTTCGGCCAGACGTAAGGTGCCGTCGTACTCACTCCGGTTATCTCCCGTCACGCGGGTCTGGAAGCATGCCCTCCAAGCCAATTGCGATTACCGATTCGGTGCAATATGTGCGGGGCGTCGGCCCCCGTCGGGCAGAAACACTCGAACGCCTTGGCGTTCGTACCATCCGTGATTTGCTTTATTGCTTTCCCCGGAAATACCACGACCGCCAGAATCTGGTGTCCATCGCAGCGGCCCAGCCCGGAACGCAGGTGATGATCTGCGGCGACGTCATGCAAGTGTCGCTGCATCGCAAGGGCCGGGGTAAAGGCGTTCTTACGGTGCGGGTGCGCGACGATACCGGCGAAGTCAAGGCGGTATGGTTCAACCAGAACTACCTCGCCGAGCGGTTTGACGCGGGCGATACGGTGTTGCTTTGGGGAGCGTTCCGAGAATACGACGGGCTGGAAATCATCAGCCCCGGCTTCGAGCATCTGGGCAGTGATGAACACGGCGGGATCGCCCTGGCCGACGAGAAGAGCACCCGGTTCACGCCCGTCTATCCATTGACCGAGGGGCTTTCGCAGGGGCAGTTACGCCCCATCATCCGCGCGGCGCTTGAGGACTTCGCGGAGGCGGCTCCGGATATCGTGCCGCCCTCGATAAGCCGAAAACATCGCTTATTGTCCATCTCGGAGGCATTGTGGCATGCGCATTTTCCCGAAGAGATTCAAGCCAAGGACGAGGCGAAGCGTCGCCTGATCTACGAGGAGTTCCTGGTCTTTCAAGTCGCCGTCGCGCTTCGGCGGCACGCGCTCCGAAGTGTCGAGGGCATCGGCTTCAAGACCTCTGCCGAGTTTGATCGCCGCATCCGAAAGCTCTTTCCTTTCAAGCTGACGAAAGCCCAGGAGCAAGCTCTGGATGGGATCGAGGCGGATATGCGGCGTGCTGTTCCGATGAACCGATTGCTGCAGGGTGACGTGGGCTGTGGCAAGACTGTGGTAGCCTTGTACGCGATGCTGCTGGCCGTCGCCAACCGATATCAGGCGACGATCATGGCTCCCACGGCGATTCTGGCGGAGCAGCACTACCGCACCATCACAGGCATGTTGAGCGGTTCGAAGGTGCGTGTGGCGTTGCTGACCGGCTCGTCGGACCGCCGCGAAACACTGGCCGAAATCGCGAGCGGCAAGGTCGATATCGTTATCGGAACCCATGCGGTCATCCAGTCGGATGTGGCCTTCCATCGGCTGGGATTCGTGGTGGTCGATGAACAGCACAAGTTCGGGGTGATGCAACGCGCCACGTTGCGCTGGAAGGGCCACGCCCCGGATGTGCTGGTGATGACCGCGACACCCATCCCGCGCACTCTGGCGCTGACGTTGTTCGGCGACCTCGATGTGTCAACCATCAATGAGCTGCCGCCGGGGCGCAAGCCGGTGGTGACGCGGTGTATTGAACCCGAAAAACTAGGCGACGCCTACAGCTTCATCCGCAAGCAGATTCGGGCCGGGCGTCAGGCCTATGTGGTCTGCCCGCTGATCGAACAGTCCGAAACGCTCGATCTGCGCTCGGCGATGGAGACCGCCGATGAGCTCAGCCGGAACACGTTTCCGGATTGCTCCGTCGGCCTTCTGCACGGGCGGATGACCGGGGAGCAGAAGGAGCGGGCCATGGCGGCCTTCGTTTGCGGTGACATGCAGGTGATGGTTTCGACCATTGTCATCGAGGTTGGTGTTGATGTTCCCAACGCAACGGTGATGTTGGTACTGCACGCCGAGCGGTTTGGTCTGGCCCAACTGCATCAACTGCGGGGACGTATTGGGCGCGGCCCGGAGCAAGCCTACTGCCTGCTGTGCGGTTCGGCCAAGTCCGACGAGGCCAGGCAGCGGCTTGAGGTGATGGCCCAGACCACCGACGGCTTCCGCATCGCAGAAGAAGACCTCAGAATCCGCGGCACCGGTGAGTTGTTCGGCACCCGTCAGCACGGGTTGCCCGATGTGCGAATCGGCGATTTTATGGAGGACTTGGCGATGCTTGAACAAGCACGCGATGATGCGGCGGAACTGGTTCATGCCGACCCGCGACTCCAACAGCCCGAACACACCCCGCTACGCGAGCGCATGCTGGGCCTCTACCACGGGCGTCTGAATCTGATCGGCATCGGATAACCGGGCCAAGCGGTTCCCTCTCCCGAAAGCTCAGCCCTGTGCAGAATCACTCGTCGGCCAAGCTGTTGAGGTGATGGGCCTCCGCCAACATGCGAACCGCATCGTACACCTCTCTGACAGGAATGGCTTTGGCTCGGGCCAGCTTGGAGCAGTCCTCGTATTCGGGCGAGAGGGTGATAACCGCTCCGTCGAGGCGTGCCAGCTTGACGCGGCACGTCGTTCCCAGCAGGCTCACCTCCACGGTTTCGCGTTCCAGGACGGTTCGGTTTTCTTCGCGTCGGCGAACGCCGAACGTGCTGGTCTCGCGGAAGATAATCTTCTCCAGGTCGGTACGATCGGCGGGGCGTCCGATGACCGTGAGCAAGACCCCCGGTCTTGATTTCTTCATTTGGGCGGGGAGGGTGAACACATCGAGAGCCCCGGCTTCCAGCAGGCGTTCGGCCGCGTAGGCGACCACCTCCGGCGTGGTGTCGTCGATGTTCGCCTCGATGACCACCACGCAGTCACCGTTCGCGGCGGCTTCTTCGCCGATGATAACCCGGAGCATGTTAGGTCGTTCGGGCCGATCCGCCTGCCCCGCTCCGATGCCCGTGCTTCGGACTGTCATTGAGGGAATCAAGCCGAAAGCATCCGCCAATGTGGTCAGCAGGGCCGCCCCGGTGGGCGTGGTCAATTCGCCTTTCAGTCCGGTGTATTCGACGGGGAAGCCCTTAGCCAGAGCCAGGGTGGCCGGGGCGGGCACGGGGAGCGTCCCGTGTTGGCATTGGACCTCGCCACAGCCGAATCGGAGCGGCCCGGAAACCACGCGGTCGATGCCCAGTTCATGCAGTCCGATCGCCGCACCGACAATATCCACGATGGAATCGATGGCACCGACCTCGTGGAAATGAATCTTATCAACGCTTGTCCCATGCACCGCCGCTTCAGC
>CAZBCO010000174.1:0-3252 GCA_964490295.1 uncultured Planctomycetota bacterium | reverse complement strand
GGAAACGGCAACCCGGCGTTCCGGGCGTCATCGGTAAAGGCGGATTCCCGTTTCCTGAGCCACAGCTTGAGCAGGTCCAGCCCACCCACATTGGTCTCGCCCTCCTCGGCCGGCCAGAACTCGAGCGCGCCGCTTTCCCGGATCACCTCGCGCTTCGACCACGTCACCATCTCGATGCCCCGTTCGTCAAACTTGCCGTAACGCGCAAACACCCGGGAAAACGCCAGCCGCGCCTGGTTCGTGGTCAACCCCAGGGCCGACGAAATCAGCTTGGCGCGAACCTGCGGGTGGGGCAGACGGGTCCGGTCCAGCGCACCCGTGTGGTGTGCGAAGAGCCGCGCGAGCTCTTCCGCATCCGGAAGCGGCACATGGACGACGAGCACGTCATCCTTGAGTTCGGCGGGCATGTCGAACATGGGCGTAATGAAGACGAAGAACTGGTTCTTCTTGCGCAAGTCCGGCGCCATGTTGCGCAGTTTGCGGGTGATGTAGCCCTTTTTCTGGTTCCAGGAGTGGTGGAAGTCTTTCAGCACCAGGATCGTGCCGTTCGGCATTTTCTCCGCCAGGAAGGGCAGCAGCGTGTCCGTGGTCACCTCCTTGACGGGCAGGGCCTCGCTCCCCGCCCGGATCGTGCGGAAGCCGTCGGCCATGTCCCACGTGTAGATGCCGAGCCCGCCGGGCAACTCCGCGATCACCTGGATGACCCGGTCTTCCTCATAGGTGACCAGGTTGATCATCGGCACATTGGCCCCGAACAACGCGGTCAGTTCATCCTTTAGGTTCATGGTCCTTCCTCCGTGTTCTTCATTCCCGACGGCTACACCTCAAAAACGCGCTTGGGCTTCTTGGGTACGGGTGGCGGTTCCGCCACATCCATCTCTGCGCCCGCCTGAACGGCCTCGCCCGTGGCGCTGCGCCATTTCTCCTTGGCTTCCTGCCGCATGAGGGCGATTTTCTGGCCCATGGACTTGGATAAGGGCACCGTCTCCGCGATGATGCCCTCGAGATGGCGGTCCTCGAGTCTGGTGTCCTCGCCTTCGGCAAAGGCCGTGTACAAGGCGGACACAACCGCCTGCTCGATCTCCGCCCCAGAGAACCCCTCCGTGGCGGCGACATGCCGGGCCAGGTCGAACTCGCGATAATCGCGATGATGCCGCGCCAGATGGATGGCGAGGATATTGGCCCGTTCCCGGGCCGCGGGCAGGTCGATGAAGAAGACCTCGTCGAACCGGCCTTTGCGGAGCAGTTCCGGCGGCAGGCCCTCGATGTCGTTGGCCGTCGCGATGGTGAACACCTGGGCCGTGTTTTCCTCCATCCAGGTCAGCAGTGTCCCGAACACGCGCGCCGACACGCCGCTGTCGCCCTGCTGGCCGCGCGTGCCCGAAAGCCCCTTCTCGATCTCGTCGATCCACAGCACGCACGGCGCCACGCCCTCCGCCATCTTGACCGCACGGCGCATGTTTTCCTCCGACTCGCCCACCAAGCCCGCGAACACCCGCCCCAGGTCGAATTTCAGCAGCGGCATCTGCCATTCCGCGGCCACGGCCTTGGCCGTCAGGCTCTTGCCGCAACCCGGCACCCCCACCAGCAGCAAGCCCCGCGGATTGGGCAGGCCGAACGCCCGGGCGCTTTCCGAGAACGCCTTGCCGCGCTGCCGGAGCCACTTCTTCAGATCATCCAGCCCGCCGACGGAGCCAAAGCGCTCGGGCGTGGCGTAGAACTCGAGCATGCCCGACTTGCGGATGATCTGCTCTTTCTCGGCCAGCAGCAGTTCTACATCCTGCGGGTCCAACCGGCTGTTGGTCACGACGACCTTGGCCAGGGCGTTCTCGGCTTCCGAACGGGTCAGGCCGCTCAGGGCCTTCACGATGCGCTCGCGCGCATCTCCCTCCAGGTTGATGTCCACCCGGGGATTTTCCTTCACCTGCTCGATGGTATCGTCGAGCACGCGCAACAGCTCCCCTTCATTGGGCAGGTCGAGGTCCAGTACCGTCAGGTCTTTCTCGAGTTCCGCCGGGATCTTCAGCACCGACGACAGGATGACGACCGTCTTTCTGCTGGCCTTGAACGGCCCCACGAGGTCGCGCAGTTGCCGGATGATTACGGCGGCCTGCGGCGAGCGTTCGTCCATGAAGAAATGGAAATCCTCCAGGATGAATACGCCCGGTTCCGCGAACTCCAGCAGGAAGGGCAGGACCTTCGACGGGTCGCCCGTCTTGCGGTCCACCACCTTCAGGTCCGTCGTGCACAACCCCCGCGAGACCGACCAGATATGGGGTTTGCGCCGGGCCAGGTCGCCCTCGCCCAGCGCCCCGGAAATCAACTCGATGGCCCGGTCCTCCTCGGCGGTGACCACATAGAGAATCGGATAGCCCGCCTTGACGTAGGTTTGCAGCTTCTCCTGAAACGGCGTCAACGCCGGCGCGGACGCGGATTCCGGCGTCGGGGCCCCGCGCGGCGCGGGCGTCATCGCTCCACCTCCCGGTCGCGCTCGACCTCGGCCTCGGTCTCATGGTACTCGGGCTTGTACTCGCGCTCCCCCTGCTGGATGCCCAACCGTTTCTCCAACTCCCGGGTGAAATCGACGCAACTTTTGCCCGTAGCGCCCAGCACCTCGATGTGCTGCGTACCGTCTTTGTGTATCGTCACTTTGATCTTCTTCATGATTCGAGCCTCCCTCCGGCGTCTACCCGCGCTCGGACAACAGCAGCACCACGTCGCCGTTCTCCAGTGTCTGTTCTTCTTCCAGGATCAGGTTCTGTTCGCGTACCTGGTCCTTGACCAGGTTGTACGAATACTGGCGGCTGACATCCTGCACAAAGGCCTCCTGCCGGATAGCGGTATTGCCCTGCACCCCCCACCAGTCCGCCACAATCTCGTACTGCTCGGTTTTGCGCTGGAACCCGATGTCGTAGCGGCTGCCCGTGTCCACCACGACCTCCGCCCGTTCCTGGTTCCCGGCATAGCCCCGCACCAGGAGATTCTCCCCCTCCTGGAACCGGTAGTGCAGGTCGCGCAATGCCTGCACCAAGTGTTCGCGTTCGCGAATCTGGGTCTGAATTCGTACAAAATGTGACATGATCTGCCCTCCTGTTGTTCTTTCACCGCTGCTGTTCAAAAAACGCGATCGCGCTTACGCGCGATACGAACCCCTCGTCCGCAACTTGCCAGACCTCTGCTGGCTTCGCCCAACACCCCCGCTCGGTTCCTCCATTAAAGGGTAAAAGGGATAAAGTGCAAAGGGTAATCATA
>CAZBCO010000173.1:0-7987 GCA_964490295.1 uncultured Planctomycetota bacterium | reverse complement strand
CCGATGTCGTAGGTCACGCTGTAGGCGTCGCCGTCGAACTCGGTCTGGACGCGATAGCCGGTGTTGGTGAAGATGTTGAGCATCGCCTTGTTGACGGGGAGGACGGTGGCGTAGAAGCGCTTGACGCCTCGCTGCCGGGCGATCTGGGTGAGGTACTCCAGCAGGAAGGTGCCCATCCCCTTCTGTTGCCATTCGTCCTGGACGATGAAGGCGACCTCGGCGGTGCCGGTTTTGGGGTCGAGGAAATACTGGGCGATGGCCACGATCTGCTCGTCGCCCTCCGGGCCGGGCACCACGCCGACAATGGCCAGGTCGTTCTGGTAGTCGATGTTCGTGACCTTCTGCACGTCCTTGTGGGGGAAGGTGACGGTGTGGGTGAAGTAGCGGGTCTGCACCGACTGGCGGCTGAGCGAATAGAGCATCTCGGCCAGGGCCGGCTCGTCGGTGGGTTTGACCGGGCGGAAGAAAATCTGCGTCCCGTCGCGGAGCGTGTCGTAGTGCTCCAGCTCGGCGGGGTAGGTGATGTGCTCCCAGGACATCTCGATCTGGTCCTCGTGGATGTATTTCTGCGCCTTGGCGGCCTGGATGAGCTGGTTGCGGAACTTGGGGGCGGCGATGTTGATCAGCTCCAGGACGCGCTCGCGGATGCTCTTGCCGTGGAGGTAGGCGATGCCGTATTCGGTGACGACATAGTGGACGTCGCCGCGGGTGGTGACCACGCCCGCCCCCTCGGTGAGGTGCGGCACGATGCGCGAGACGGTGCCGTTCCGCGCGGTCGAGGGCATGGCGATGATCGCCTTGCCGCCCCGGCTGCGGGCTGCGCCCCGGATGAAGTCCACCTGGCCGCCGATGCCGCTGTAGAACCGATAGCCCAGCGAGTCGGAACAGACCTGCCCGGAGAGGTCGATCTCCAGGCCGACGTTGATGCCCACCATCTTCTCGTGCTGGGCGATGAGGAACGGGTCGTTGACGTACTCGGTCGGGTGGAACTCGAAGAAGGGGTTGTTGTCGATGTAGTCATAGAGCCGCTGCGAGCCCATCGCAAAGCTGGCGATAATCTTGCCGCGGTTGATGGTCTTTTTGCTGCAAGTAATCGCCCCGCATTCGATCAGGTCGATAATCCAGTCGCCGAACATCTCGGTGTGGACGCCCAGCTCTTTCTTGTCGCGCAGCGATTCGGCCAGGGCCTGGGGGATGCGACCGATACCGCACTCGATGGTGCTGCCGTCCTCGACCAGCCGGGCGATGTTCTGGCCGATCTTGCGCAGCGTATCGTCCAGGACGGGCGGCTCCACGGCGATCACCGGGTCGTCGTGGGGGACCATCATGTCGATCTTGTTGACGTGAATGAAGCTGTCGCCCAGGGTGCGGGGCATCCTGGCGTTAACCTGGGCGATGACGTAGCGGGCGTTGGCCGCGGCGGCCTTGACGATGTCCACGGACACGCCGAAGCTGCACAACCCGCTGTTGTCCGGCGGGCTGACACAGATCAGGGCCACGTCGATGGGCAGCCGGCCGCTATCGAACTGCGCGGGGATGTCCGATAGGAAGATCGGGGTGTAGTCGCCGATGCCCTCGTCGAGCGCGTGGCGCACGTTGTCGGCCACGAACAGGCTGTTCATCTTGAACCGCTCGTGAAACTCCTTGGTCGCATAGGGCGCGGTGCCCATCGTCAGCAGGTGGACGATGTGGGCGTCGTAGATATGGCTGGAATGTTTGACCAGGGCATCGACCAGGTGTTGGGGCTGGGCGCAGCCGGTGCCGATGAAGATGGTGTTCCCCGGCTTGATCAGCTTCATCGCGTCTTCGGCGGTGCCGGTCTGGTCGGCGTATTTGGTTTTCCAGTCAAAGTCGGACATGATATCCTCCGAGAGATGGGGCTACCGGAGCGCTGCGTGCGCGCCGCGCGGCCCGCATCGGCGCATTGTACCGCCCGGCAACGGCGACGGCAAGCAGCGCACCGCGGCGGCGCCGAGGTCATTGCGCGCGCTGCCACTCAAAGATCGACGGGACCTCGGGCTTCGGGCGCGATGTGTCTTTCTTGTACGGCGCGATGGTGTTGGCCTTCTCGATCAGCGGCTTGCCTTGGCCGTCGGCGAGCTTCCCGCTCCCGCCGAAAATACGGTTGCCGATCAGCTCGATACCGACGCAGTCGCCGGTTTCCAGTTTGATCATCGGTGCCTTGCTGTCGCGCAGCACGAAGACATTTCCCTTGATGATATGATCGAACGAACAGGTTTTTGCGAAGACGCCCGGACCGCGATCGACCACGAACCGGTTGTGCAGAATTAGCCAGTTCTCGTTCATCCCGCCCATCCACAGGCCGGTTCTGGGCGAACGGATATCGCAGTTGTACACCACGTTGCGCGGGCCGTTCGGGCCGTGGTTGCTGTCCTCCGGCGGTGAGGCCCACGCTCCGTAGCCGTACGTTCCCCAACGGCCGTGGGCGTTCACCACGCAGTTTTCGAACAGGTTCTCGTTCGTCCAGCCGGCATGCCACTGCATGTCGCTGCCGTTGAACGTGCTGTTCCGAATCACGCAGCCCGACGTCGCCCACTGCAAACACGGAGCGTGCCGCATCTTGTGCGTGGTCACGTTCTCCATCAGGCAGTCCCACGCGTGTTGCCAACCGACGTACGCCGTGCCGCCGCCACCGTGGTACATTGCGTCGTCGAACACGCAGCCGCGGACCTCGCCCCACTTGGAGTTGACGTGATAGACGGGGAACCGGCCGGCCTTCTTGATGTTTACGTCGCGCACCCAGCACTCCCAGCTGCCGTAGTAGATGATCCCATTGGTCCATAGCTTTCGGGTCTGGACAATGCTCAGGTTCTCGACGCCGCAGCGGCGGATAGGGACGATCTTCTGCGTGAACGAGCCATCGACTATGGGGAAGTCGTAGCGGAGCGGCTGATTGAGATGGACCACGTCGCCGTCGATCTTCTCGACGCGGAATTGATAGGCGCGGTAGGCACCCCATTTGCAGGCGTTGCGGACCAACTGGTTCCAGCGCGGCGTGGCCTTCGCGCGGACGAACAGGGCGTCGCCCTTCTTCAGGCCGTTTGTGTTTTCAAGTATGATCTGCGTGTCGCCGCGCCTGCCGTCTTTCGCGAGCTTGACCTTGTCGAAGCTATGGAGGTCGCCGTAGAACGAGAATGCACCCAGCCCGCGGTACGGCTGCCGCTGCTGCCCGGCTGGTACCGACCGCTTGGGATCGATGAGCACCTTCAGCCGCGCCTCATCCTTGCGGCCGCCGCTCCATTCGGCCACGGCTTTCAGCGTGTGTTCGCCGGCACCCAGTTTTTCCAAAGAGCCTACGACCAGGCGATACGGAGCAGGCCAGCGCACCCGCATTTCACCCAGCACCTTGCCCTCACATTCGAGCCGCAGCAGCTTGAGTCCGTCGGGCGAGCCGTGGAGATCGACCCAGTCACCGTTGCCGAGCACTGCGCCGGGCTTCGGATGAAAGAACACGACCTTGCCCTTCGGCACGCCGTATTGGAACACGATCGTCGTCTTCTTCGCTCCCTGCCCGCGGATCACGATGTTATCGTGTATAATGAGGACCGGCCGGTTGAGGTGATAGGTTCCTTCGCCGAGCACCAGCGCGCCGCCGCCCTTCTTCGCCACGGCCTCGACGCCCGCCGCGATGGCCGCGCTGTCGTCCCTGTTGTCGTTCGCCTTGGCGCCGAAGTCCTCGGCCTTCGCGCACTCCGGCACGTTGGGGATACCGCCCGGCACGCCCGCAGAGCGCCAGTCGGGATAGACGATGCCGTCGGGGCCGACCACGTCGGCGGCGGTGAGGCGGTTCTTCTCGTCGGGCTTAATCTTGTAGCTCGGCTCCCACGGAGCGATCCGCTTTGGCTCGCCGCCGTGCAGGGCTGCCGACATCAGCAGCACCGGTGCAGCGGCCATGATTGCGCTCTGAAACTTGACCATGTGATCTCTCCTACCGGTTACTTTTTCAGGCTGATATGGGCGTCGGCGGCGATGGGGGGTGTCCCTTCGGGGCCGACCATGAACGGGTTGATCTCCATCTCTTGAATCTGGGGGAACTCGGTGACCAATTGCGAGAGGCGCTGGAGGCCCTCGGCGATGGCGTCGATGTCCACGGCCTCGACGCCCGGCCCGCCTTGCAGCATCTGATAGGTGCGGGTGCCCATCAGCATTTCCTTGGCCTCGTAGGCGGTGAGCGGGGCGAGGTAGAAGGCGACGTCCTTGAGCACCTCGACCATCACGCCGCCCATGCCGAACATCATCAAGGGGCCGAAGCGCGGGTCGCGCGTCATGCCCAGGATCACCTCCCGCCGGTTGGTGACCATCTGCTCGACCAGCACGCCGAGGATGTCGGCGTCGGGGCATTTCTTGGGGATGCGGTACATCATCAGGTCGAAGGCGTCCATAATCTCCGAGGAGCTGGTCAGGCCGGACTTGACGCCGCCGACTTCCGACTTGTGGAGGATGTCGGGCGACCAGATTTTGAGCACCACCGGGTAGCCGATCTGGCCGGCGAGGTTGACCGCCTGCTCCGGCGAGGTGGCCACGCCGCTGTTGGGGGTGACGAACCCGTAGGCTTCCAGAATCTCCTTGGCCTCGACCTCGCCGATATTCAGGTCGCGGCGGCGTTGGTGCCGCTCGATGACCTGCTCGACCTTGCGGCGGTTGACCGAGAAGAGCTTGACCACACGGCGCGGGCGGTTGCGCCAGCGGACGTAGTCGGCCATCACCCGGATGGCCAGCACCGCGCTTTCGGGCGAACGGTATTGGGGGACCCCGCCGTGCTGGAGCAGCTTGATCGCGTCGTCCACCCGGTGCCCGCCGATGAAGCAGGCGAAGACCGGCTTGTCGGCGGTTTCACGGGCGACGCGCACCACGACCTCGGCGGTCTCGGTGCATTGCGTCACGGCGTGCGGCGTGAGCATCACCAGGGCGATGTCCACGTTGGGGCTAGCCAGAGCGGAGCGGAGGGCCAGCTCGTAGCGGTCCGGATGCGCGTCGCCGAGCAGGTCCATCGGGTTGTGGACGATGGCGGCAGAGGGCATCGCCTCAGCGAGGGCGTTGGCGGTGGCGTCGTCGAGCTGTGCCAGCTCCAGCCCCTCGCGTTCGATGGCATCGACGGCCATGATGCTGGGGCCGCCGCCGTTGGCGATGATCGCCACGCGCCGGCCGGGGGGCAAGGGCTGGCTGGCGAAGGCCCTGGCGAAGTCGAACTGGTTCTTGATGGAGTTGCATCGCACCACGCCCGCTCGCTCGAAGACGCACTCGTAAGCCGCTTCCTCGCGGGCCAGTGCCCCGGTGTGCGACGAGGCGGCTTCGGCCCCGGCCCCGGTCTCGCCCGATTTCATCAGCAGGATGGGCTTGGTGCGCGAGATGCGTTCGGCCTCGTGCAGGAAGGCCTCGCCGTCGCCGATGCTCTCCAGATATCCGGCAATCACCCGTGTGTCGGGGTCGGCCCCCAGCGAGCGGATGGCTTCCAGCTCGTCGATGTCCGCCTTGTTGCCGATGCTGACCAGCGAGCTGAACCCGATCCCCTCGGCCCGGGCCATGTCCAGGATGGCGGCCAGCAGCGAGCCGGACTGCGAGACGTAGCCGATCACGCCGGGCAGCGGCATCTCGCCGGCGAACGAGGCGTTCAGCTTGTTGCCGGTGTGGATCATCCCCAGGCAGTTGGGCCCCAGCACACGCATCTTGGCGCGCCGCGCGATCTGGAGCACGGTATGTTCGAGCTCCTCGCCCTTCGGCCCCGTCTCGCGGAACCCCGCGGTGATGATGATCACCGATTTGGTCCCGACCTCGGCGCATTGCTTCATCACCTCGGGCACCCGTTTGGCGGGCACCACAATGACCGCGAGGTCGGGGACCTCGCCGATGGCTTGCACATCGGGAAAACAGCGCAGGCCCAGAATCTCCTCGGCCTGGGGGTTGACCGGGAAGAGACCGCCCTCGAACCCGCCGGCCACCAGCCCGCTGAGCACTTTGTAACCGACCTTGTCCTCATCGCGCGAGGCGCCGATGATCGCAATCGACTTGGGATTAAAAAAGTCCCGCAGGCTCATCCCGCTCCTTCCCGCTGTGTTGGTGCGCCGGGCCGAGGCCCGGGCCGCATCCGAAAGCCTATAAGCCGTGGTAGCCGAAGACGTTTCGCCGCACGGCGTCGATCACCGCCTGCACCGCGGGGGCGACCTGGCGGCGCACCGCGTCGTCGGGCACCAGCCGACGGTCGCGCAGCCCACCGAGCCAATCGGTGGTCTCCATCATCACGCCGCCCAGCCCGGCGACCATGTCGTCATCACTATCTTCGCCGCAAAACACGCTCCATGCAAGCGCCCATCCGCGGGCGGTGTTCTGCATGTGATAGCCGCCGCCGCCGGTCACCATCAGGGGGATGCCCAGCGCGGTCAGGTCGCCCATCATCTCAGCGTGGGCGTTGTTGGTCAAGTCCAAGTGCGCGAGCGGGTCGCCGGAGAGCGTGTCCATCCCCAGCTCCAGGGCGATGATATCCGGCTGGAAGGCCCCGATCAGCGGCAGCGCGATACTGTGGAAGGCGTGCAGATAGGCCTCGTCGTAGGTATGCGGCGGCAGCGGCACGTTGGCGGCGTAGCCCAGCCCCTCGCCCGCGCCGACATGATCCGTGAAGCCGCTGCCGGGGAACAGGCATTGCCCGGTCTCGTGGAACGACAGGGTCATCACGTCGGAGCGGTCGTAGAAGGCCGCCTCGACGCCGTCGCCGTGATGCACGTCGATATCCAGGTAGAAGACCCGCCGCCCGCGCTCGGCCAGCTCGGTGCAGGCCACCGCCATATCGTTGATATAGCAGAAGCCCGACGCCTTGCGCGGATAGGCGTGGTGATAGCCGCCGGAGGGGTTGAACGCGATGTCGGCCTGCCCGGCGAGCAGCAGCTCGGCAGCGGTCAGCGTGGCCCCCGCCGCCAGCACCGCGTAGTCGTACATCGCCGGAAAGACCGGGTTGTCGGGCGTGCCCAGGCCGACCTCGATGCCCGACTGGTCCAGGTCGTGCTCGGCGGTGTGCTTGAGGATATCGAGGTAGTCGGGCGTGTGGAACTTTTCGAGCCGCTCGCGGGGCGCGGGCCGGGGCGCGATTTCCTGACGATGCTCGCCGCCCAGCAGGCCCATATCCAGCAGAATCTTGCGCGTCATCCGTGCCCGCTGCGTGGTGAACGGGCAATCCGGAGGATAGGTGTATTGCTCGATCTCCGGCGAGTGAATGAACGCACACCGTCGCGGGGAGGTATTCATCGGTCGTCGTCCTGCCCAAAGTCTGTCATCGATCGCGGCACGAGCCGCTGCCTTGCGAGTCTAACGCCCCGCCCGAATTTCCGCAAGGGTTTTCCTGCCGCCGCACCGTCGGGAAAGCCCCGCGGCCAAAGGGCCTTGATATACGGTTATGGATATCACCGGAACTCCCCCCACCCCCTTACTGCTCGTGCTCCTGCTCGTACTCGTGCTCAAACGCCCCCCCCGGCGGCCGATTTCAGCCCTTTGCCGATGTCACCGGAATATCCCCTCTTGCTTATGTTCCGCTCTTATACTCCCTGAATCCTCGCAACACGTCCGAAAATGACTTCGGCCTGTACTTTTCGAAGCTCTCTTCGTCGACGAAGACGTAGTCATAGACAGTGGCTTGTTGCGCCTGATTGATGTCATCGCACCATTGCTTTAGCCGAGCCATTTTGAGGGGGACATCGAGATCCTGCTGGCCTTTGGTCTCGACGATGACGATCTGTTTGTCTGAGAGCTTGACGATGAAGTCCGGATAATAGTTGGAGATATCGCCCTCGGCGTTCACGTAATCGAGCTTGAAATGTACGGCCAGGTAGTTCTTGGCGTATGACTGGATGTCCGAGCAATCCTCCAGGAACCCGGCGAAGCGGAGTTCCAGAGAGCTGTCACCGATAATACGGTTAAAGATGCTTTTCTTCGGGACCAGGTAGCCTTGGTCCTTGACAACAAAAGGTCGGGTCTGGCG
>CAZBCO010000172.1:0-3739 GCA_964490295.1 uncultured Planctomycetota bacterium | reverse complement strand
CCGAAGCAGCAAGCAATACCTTCTTCCCGCCCATACCCGTCAGTTCAATCCCCCCTGAGTTGAGGCGTCGGGCGCGTGGCCCGTGTTCACCGTTCACATCCAGAAGGGCTTCTTCGATATCCTTGGCCGTCAGCACCGCAGGACTCGCCGCGGGCCGCATCGCCTGCGACTCAATATAGGTCTCCTGGTTCAGCGGGTCGCTCTCCGAGTCCTTGACCACCAGATTCAGGGCGTCGGGATTGACCCGTTCGCGCCCCGACAGCATCCTCCGAGCCAAGGCCAATACCGGCTGCATCGGCCCAACAAAATGCTCGAAAAGACCACAACGAAGGCGAAGAATCCCGTACACCTTGTCGTCCACGCTGTCCTTCAGGTACAGGTTCACCACCTTGACCTCGCGGTGCTTCTGGCCAATGCGGTCGATACGCCCGATCCGCTGTTCAATCTTGCTGGGGTTCCACGGCAGATCATAGTTGATCAGAGCACCCGCCGCTTGAAGGTTCAGGCCCTCGCTCGCCGCGTCGGTACAGATCAACACGTTCAGTCGCCGCTCCGACAAATCCCGTGTGATCTTATCCTTTGTCACCGATATCCAATTCTCGCCATCCCACACCTGCCCCCCGCCGCCACGATAACACCCCACACTCTTCCCGAAATAGGGCACCAGATGGTCCCGGAGATACTCCAGCGTATCCGTGTATTGTGTGAACACCAACACGGGCCGCCCGTCGTCGTTCAGGGCACGGATCAAATCAAAGAAGCGGTCGCGCTTCGTATCCCGACCGCCCAATGACAACAGCCCCGACAGAACCGCCTCCACGTGCCGCAACTCCTCCCGCGCCTGCTCCGGATCGTCCGGGAACGCTGCCGACACCTCTCCCTCTTCCTCCTCCGGCAAATCCTCCTGCTCCAAGTCTTCCGGCACATCGTCCGTCGATAATTCCCAACGTTGCGTCCGGTTCCGGATCACCTTCAGAAGCCCCTCTTTCCGCCGTTCCATGCTGCACCGCAAGGCCTGCGGCGAACTCGACGCCCGACGACGATAAATCGTCATCACGAACCCTTTGCCCGGCTTCTCCTCTTCCAGAATCGCAAACCGCGTGTCGATGTACCGCGTTACCGACTCATACACCTCACGCTCATCCGGGTCATTGTAATCGAAGGACAGGTCTTCGACCAAACGAGCAGGCGGCGGCTGATCCAGCAAACCGATATCGTAGTACTGCCGCAACGTATTCCGAGCGTTGCGGTGCATCCGACGAGCCAGCGGCGACCCCTTCCGGAGCCAGTCGGTCAATTCGTTCCGTTTCGACAGCGGGGCAAAAGCCAGCCGCTGACTCACCGCCTTGACATCCGACGGCGACAAGGCCTGATCGGGGAGCGGCGGAAAATCTCGATCCGCCGCGATCACACGGGCGGCATCCGCCGCACTGGGCAGGTCGAGTCTCCCCTGTTCCAGCATCCCCAACGCATGGTAGTAATCGCGCACCACCGAAAACTCCGACAACCAATGCCCGCCTTCTCCCAACACCGCCAGCAGGTCCCACGGCTCCCAGGGATGGGTCTGCATCGGCGTCGCACTCAACAGCAGAATCCCCCGCGCCCGGCGGCACAACTGCATCTTGCGCAGCAAGTCCAACAGCAACGTCCCACTGTTGAACTCGTTCTCCTCCTGCCGTTTGCGCCGCGCGGCGTGAGCCTCGTCCAGAAGCACCACATCCCAAGGCTCCGCCTGAAGCAACAGGGCGCGATTCCCCTCGGTCCGTGCGGTTTCGCGGCTCATCAACAGCACGTCCTGCTGCAAAGCCTCCGCCAATCCCCCCACCTTCTCCCGTGATTCGTCCGGCCAGATCAGCCCTTGGGGTTCATACCGGGGACACACCAGCCCCCCCTTTTCCCGCAACTCCTCCTGCCACTGCTTCACCAGGTTCTTCGGCAGCAGCAGCAACGCCCGCTTCACCCCCCGGCCCGCCATCAGCCGCCGCAGGATAAAAATCGCCTCGATGGTCTTGCCCAGACCCACCTCGTCACACAGCAGCCGACCGTTCGGCCACGCCTCCGATACCTCCTCGACCACGTTCTGCTGATGCGGCCACAGCGACACCAGCCCCGTCGTGTCACAGGCCGCTGCCCCGTTGGCCAGAAAAGGGGCCTCGACGATGAATCGCCATCGCATCGCCAGGCGATGCCGGTCGCCCATCGCCGACGGCTCGACCACCGGCGGCTCCTCCGGGGCGAACTTGATCAGCATCAGCCGCAACGCCTCTGGCAAGGTCACTGTCCCCACGTCCGGGAGGTTGTCCTGCCACAGCGTCGCAAACTCGTCCACATACTCCTGATGCCGGGCCGCGTCGTCCCACGAGGTCGAAACCTCCACCCGCTCATAGTTCGCCATCAAGCCCGACGCCGACTCGTTCCCGCTCCCGTTGAACACCACCGCATCGTCCGCCGGATCGGTCATCACGCCGAACTTCGCGTGCAGAATCCCGCTGCTGTTCCGCATGAAGCCCACCCGCACATCCAACAGCCGCTCCTTGACCAGCCAGCCCAGCATCGCCAGCCGGTGCTTGGCCAGCCAATCCTTCGGCTTTTTGAATCGCTTCTTGAGGGTCTTCTCCAACCCGGAAAGATCGCCCTGTTCCGTCAAGGCCCGAACGTCCTCCGGACTCAACTCCTCGTTCACCAGCAGCCGCACCGACGGCTTCGGAGCGTCCTCCCCCATCGCCACCAACCGCTCGATCAGCTTCCCGAAACCGCGTGCCGCCGCCGCCAACACCGTGCTCGAAAAATAGGCACAACATCGGTCGTAGCGCACCGCCTCCGACAAGGCCGGAACATACAACGCCTCCAATAACTCAGAATCCGGGCCTTTCAGGAACCGCTTCCAAGTCTGCAACCGCAGCCCGCCCGCCGCGCGGGCCTTTCCCGTGTCCTTCGTCCCACTGCGTCGCTTGGTACTCACCGCTTACTCCTCCCCGGAATCGTCGTCCGACGCTTCCATGTCGTCGTCCTCGGATTCCGATGCGTCTTCGCTGAACAGACCCCGCTGCGCCAGGGTGGGTTCCACCCATTCCGGCGGCTTGATGCCAAACAGCGGCTCCAGCAGATCGTGCCACGCCCGGAACTCCGGGAACCGGGCCGCTGCCGAGGCTTTGCCCTTGTCGAACCACATCGCCGGTGGGGCCGCCTTCACCAGCGCCGCCATCAGCTTCGCCACCGGCGAATCCTTGCCCCAGTTCTGTTGCCGACACAGCGCCTTGGCCGACCCCTGCCCGCCGCCGCCGCCGCCCGCTTCCACATAGCGCAAGGCCAGGGCGTGGCACCCGTCCAGCGCCGTCCGGAACTGCGGGTCGTTCGGATGCACCTTCAACACGTCCTTCTTCGTCCGGCGCTTCGATACCGTGATCGGCCCGAACAGCGTCTCGGCCACCTCGTCCGGCTCCAGCGCCCGCTCGCGGCGCCGATCCTTGGCAGACAACACACGGATGTTCTCGCTCTTCTTCTCGACCAGGCCCGCCACTTCGAGCTGCGCCACGTCCATCCCCACCGCGTGACCCAACAGCCGCGCCTCGTTGAACCGGAACTCCGCCGCGCCCAGCACGTCCCAGCACAGCAGCGTGAACTGGCCTTCCGCATCGACCCCTTCCAGCCCGCGCTCCGCCAGTTGCTCGATCCGCCACTGGCTCACCGCGTCCGACGCCTCGTCGATGGCCTTGTCCACCCCCACCGGATGGCCGGT
>CAZBCO010000171.1:0-10655 GCA_964490295.1 uncultured Planctomycetota bacterium | reverse complement strand
GAGAGCTCGGTCTTGCTCTTGGGGGCGACCTTGCCCACCAGGATGTCGCCCTGCTTGACGCGGGTGCCCACCCGGATGATGCCGTCGTCGTCGAGGTTCGCCAGGGCGCGCTCCGGGACGTTGGGAATGTCGCGGGTGAACTCCTCGCGGCCGAGCTTGGTCTCGCGGACTTCGATCTCGAACTCGTCGATGTGGATCGAGGTATAGACGTCGTTCTTGACCAGGTTCTCGGACATCAGGATGGCGTCTTCGTAGTTATAGCCGTCGAAGGGCATGAAGGCGACGCAGACGTTCTTGCCCAGGGCCAGGCGGCCGTCCTTGGTGCCCGCGCCGTCGGCCAGCACCTCGCCCTTCTTGACCTTCTGGCCCTCGACCACCGCGGGCTTCTGGTTCAGGCAGGTCCGCGCGCTCAGGCCCACGAACTTGCGCAGCGGGTACACGCGGTTATCGACCTGAATCTCGTCGGCGGTCACGCGGTTGACGGTGCCCGCCTCCTCGGCGACGACCACCATGCCGGACTTCTCGGCGACGTATTGTTCCATCCCGGTGGCGATCAGCGGTGGCTCGGTGGTGACCAGCGGCACGGCCTGCCGCTGCATGTTGGATCCCATCAGTGCGCGGTTGGCGTCGTTGTGCTCCAGGAAGGGGATCAACGCGGCGCTGATGCCCACCAACTGCTTGGGCGAGACATCGACATAGCTGACCGCCTTGGCGGGGCAGACGGTGAACTCGCCCTGCACGCGGGCCAGCACCTCGTCGGGCAGCCGCCCGTCCTCCTGCACCAGGTCGGCCGGGGCGATGGTGGCGTCATCCTCCTGGTCGGCCCGCAGCTTGACCAGCTCGTCGGTCACGCGGCCGTTCTTGACCACGCGGTAGGGCGTGACCAGGAAGCCGTACTCGTCGATTTCGGCAAAGATGGAGAGCGAGACGATGAGGCCGATGTTGCTGCCTTCGGGCGTCTCGATGGGGCAGATGCGGCCGTAGTGGCTGGTGTGGACGTCGCGCACCTCGAAGCCGGCCCGCTTGCGGTTCAGGCCGCCGGGGCCCAGGGCGCTGAGGCGCCGCTCGTGCGTGAGCATCGCCAGCGGGTTCACCTGGTCCACCACCTGCGACAGCTCGCCGCGCCCGAAGAAGAAGTCGATGGACGAGGACACCGCGCGGGGGTTGACCAGCACGCGCGGGGTCAAGTCCTGCGGGTCCTTCATGCTCATCCGTTCCTGGGCGGTGCGGCGCAGCTTGAGCAGGCCCTTGCGCACCTCGTCGCCGGCCAGCTCCTCGATGGTGCGGACGCGGCGGTTGCCGAGGTGGTCGATGTCGTCGATGCCCGAAGTCTGGCCCTCGCTCGGCGTCGCGGCGCGCAGGTTGATGAGGTATTTAAAGGCGTTGACCAGGTCTTCGGGCCGCAGCACCATCTCGGTCTCCGGCACGTCCTGGTTGAATTTGCGGTTGAGCCGGAAGCGGCCGACGCGGCCCAGGCGATAGCGGCTGGGGTCGAAGAACCGCTCGTGAACCAGGTCGCGGGCGCGCTTTTCCTGGAAGGGGTTGCCCGGCCGCAGCCTGCGGTAGAGGCGTTCCAGCGCTTCCTCGTGCGTGTGGGCGTGGTCTTCCGAAATGGTATTGAGAATCAGCGGGTCGACCACGTCCTCCACCACTTCGATGGCTTCCAGGTTCGACGCCTCGATGAACTGAATGGCCGTCTCGTCAATCACCGCGCCGGACTCGACCAGAATCTCGCCGGTTGACGCATTCACCAGCGCCCCCACCGCCACCTTGCCGACCAGCTTCTTGTAGTCGGGCTTCGACGCCAGCTTGAACATTTTGGTGTCGTAGAAGAGGCGGAGGAGGTCTTCGGTGGTGCCGTATTGCGGGGCGATGGCCCGGAGGAGCGTGGTGGCGGAGAACTTGCCGCTCTGGTCGATCTTGACGGAGAGCACGTCCTTCTTGGAGACGGAGAGCTCGATCCAACTGCCGCGTTCGGGGATGATGCGGCAGGCGTGGAGCTTTTTGCCGGTGGCGTGGGTGGCGACCTCGAAGTCGACGCCCGGCGAGCGGTGGAGCTGGGAGACGATGACGCGCTCGGCGCCGTTGATGATGAACTCGCCGCCGCCCATCATGATGGGCATGTCGCCGAGATAGACCGGCTCGTCGATGGGTTCGGGGCCGACCAGGCGGACGTGGACGGTGAGCGGGCGGCCGTAGGTGAGGCTGAGCTTGCGGCACTGGTCGGGCGTGTAGCGCGGGCGGCCCAGCTCGTAGCCGAGGTATTCGATCTGGATGGTGCCGTCGTAGCTCAGGATGGGGAACGACTCGCGGAAGATGGCTTCCAGCCCGCGGTTCTTCCGCTTGTCCATCGGCACTTCGGCCTGCAGGAACTCGCGGTACGATTCGGTCTGGATAGCGACCAGGTTGGGGACGCCGACCGCGTCGCCGACTTTGCTGTAGTTACGCACGTCCATATCGAGTACTCCGACTCAGAAATCGGTGATCCGTTGCATCTGGCCCGTGGCCGCGCCGGGTGGCTGCGGTGCGGGGCCGGCAGAGGCCGTGCGAGCCGGTTGGGGCTCGCACGGCGTGGGGGTTGCTACTTGAGCTCGACCTTGGCTCCGGCTTCTTCCAAGGTGGCCTTCATCTTCTCGGCCTCTTCCTTGCTGACGCCTTCGGCGAGGGTCTTGGGGGCGCTGTCGACCAACAGCTTGGCGTCTTTGAGACCCAGCGTGGTGACCTGGCGCACGGCCTTGATGGTCTGAAGCTTCTGATCGCCGGCGGCGGCGAGAATGACGTCGAACGAGTCCTTCTCTTCCACGGCGGCGGCTTCATCGGCCCCGCCGGCAGGGCCGGCGGCCATCATCATCGGGGCGGAGGCGGTCACGCCGAATTTCACCTCGGCGGCCTTGACAAACTCCGACAGCTCCAACACGGTCATGCCCGAAATGAGTTCGAGCGCTTCGGCGACCTTGCCCGTGACTTCGGGGGCCGCAGCTTCTGTTGCTTCCGACATTTGCTTTCTCCTTATGCTTCTGACGCGGCGGCACTTCCGCCGTCTTCCCGCTTCTTGGCCAATGCATCGACCACACCTAACAGGTTCCGGATGACGCCCTGGCTGACCCCCAACAGGGAGGTCAACGGCGCGGCGATCATGCCGACCACCTGACCCATCAACACCGCGCGGGGCGGGATCTTGGCCAACTCGCCGACACGTTCGGCGGAGAGTTGGCTTCCGACCAGAAGGCCACCCTTGAACGGTAACAACGATTCTTTCTTGGCCCAGTCCGCGAGGGCGCGGGCCAGCACCACGGGGTCGTCGGCGCCGTAGGCCACCGCGGTGGGGCCGTGCAGCGCTTCGGGCCGCGGCCCGGCTTCCCCTTCGGGGTCCTGCATCAGGGCGCGCTGGAACAGGGTGGTCTTGACCACCTTGAGCTTGGTGTTCTGGCCGCACTGCTGACGCAGCTCGCTGCGGAGCTCGGCGGTCTTGCGTCCGCTGAGGCCGCTGAAATCGACGAAAATGCAGGTGTCCGTGTCGCTGAACTCGTTCTTCAGCTCTTGGACCACCAGGGTATTCAGTTTGCTGGGCATGGTCTCGGTTCCTTCTCGCTATCGTTTTCTGGGCTGGTGCCCGTTACATGGCTACGCGAATGCCGGGGCTCATCGTGGAGCCCAGGGTCACGCCGGTGATGTAGCGCCCTTTGATGCTGGCCGGCTTGGCCCGGCGGATGACGCCGTAGAAGGCCTCGATGTTCTCCTTCAGATCGTCGGCCGCGAAGGATTTCTTGCCCATCGGGGCGTGGATGTTGCCGGTCGCGTCGGTGCGGTATTCGATCTTGCCGGCGGTGAACTCGGTGACCGCGTTGACCACGTCGGCCGTGACCGTGCCGGACTTGGGCGAGGGCATCAGGCCCTTGGGGCCTAGCACGCGGCCCAGCTTGCCGACAAAGCGCATCGTGGCCGGCGTGGCGATGGCCACGTCGAACTCCAGCCAGCCGTCGGTGACTTTCTTGACCAGGTCTTCGCCGCCGGCCTCGACCGCGCCGGCCGCCTTGGCCGCCTCGACCTGTTCCGGCTCGCAGAAGACGGCGACGCGCTGGGTCTTCCCGATGCCCTTGGGCAGCGAGATGGTGCCGCGCAGCGCCTGGTCGGCCTTGCGGGGGTCGACACTGGTGGCGATGGCCAATTCAACGGTCTCGTCGAACTTGGCGCTGGGGAACGTCTTCAGCAGCTCCAGCCCCTCCTCGAGGGTGTATGTGCGGCTGGCGTCGACCATCGCCTTCGCCTGCCGCAAGCGTTTGCTCTTCTTCATCAGCCTTTCCTTTCGCGGTCCACGCAAGCTCCGGGTGCCTGGGCACCGCGTCGCTCGCTCCCGCTTCGATCACCAGGTTTCGGGGGTCGGTCCTGCCTGAGGCAGGCCGGGCGTCGGCGAACACCGCCGCGCCGTGCCCCGGTCAATCCACGATTTTCAGCCCCATGCTCCGGGCCGAGCCTTCCATCTGGCGCACGGCCTGGGCCAGGTCCTGGGTGTTGAGGTCCTTCATCTTCTGCTTGGCCACGTCTTCGAGCTGGGCTCGGGTGATTTCGCCCACGGTCTCTTTGTTGGGGGCGTTGGCCCCTTTGACAATGCTGGCGGCCTTCTTCAGCAACACCGCCGCGGGCGGGCTGAGCACGCGGAAGGAGAAGGACTTGTCCTTGTAAACGGTCATCTCGACGGTGACCGGCATGCCCTGGAACTCGCGGGTCTGGTCGTTAAAGTCCTTGCAGAAGGCGCCGGGGTTGACGCCGCGCGGGCCGAGGGCCACGCCGACCGGGGGGCCTGGGGTCGCCTGGCCGCCGGGAACCTGCATCCGAAACATTTCAATGACTTGCTTTGCCATTCACGTCCTCGCTGCTCTTCAGGGCCGGAAGATTCGCCCGGCCGTTACGATTTTTCCACCTGCCAGTATTCGAGCTCGACCGGGGTCGGCCGCCCGAAGATGGTGACCACCACCCGCAGCAGGCCCTTGTCGGGGAGCACTTCCTCGACCACGCCGTCAAAGTTCTTGAACGCACCCTCGGCGATCTTGATGTTGTCGCCCGGCTCGAAGTCGATCTTGATGGTCGGCGCCTCTTCCTTGCTGGCGGCCTCGGCGGTGACCTTCTCGACCTCTTTGTCGCTCAGCGGCACCGCCATCCCGCTCGACCCCAGGAAATCGCCGATGCCGGGGCAATCCTTGACCAGGGCCAGGGTCTCTTGGTTCAGCTCCATCTCGACAAAGATGTAGCCGGGGTAAATCTTGTGTTCGGACACCACGCGCTTGCCGGACTTGAGCTCCGAAATCTTTTCGGTGGGCACCAGCACGGTCTGGATGCTCTGCTCCATCGCATGGGCACGGACGCGGGTCAGCAGGCTGTCGCGGACCGATTCCTCGCGGTTGGTCTGAACCCGTAACACATACCACTGTTTCACAGCCCACTCCTCGTCTCAGTACAGCCCAATCCATTGAAAGGCCAGGGCAAAAAAGCTGTCGAACGCAAACATGGTCATGCCCAGCAGAAAGACGGTGCCAATGACCACGATGGTCGAGCCGGAGACCTCGTCCCGGGTCGGCCAGACCACTTTGCGCATCTCACTCTCGGTGTCGATCAACACGTCGCCCACCTTGCGATGAAAGAACGCAAGGTACAGGGTGATCAGGGCGCAGAGGGCAAAGACCACGCCGGCGACCAGATAGGAGGCCGGGCCGGAGGCCCAGCCCTGGGCGGCCCTGGCGGCCTGCACGGTCACGATGCCGCCGAGAATCGCCAGCGGCATCCGCGCCCACATCCCTTCGTCTCGTTTGTGCATCTGCACCGTTCGGCTCCTTGTTCGGTCCGTCGGGTTCACGGCCTCAGCGCCTGGCAGGGCAGGAGGGACTCGAACCCCCAACCTACGGTTTTGGAGACCGTTGCTCTACCAAATTGAGCTACTGCCCTGGGCCTACTTCTTGCGCTCCTTGTGCGGGGTGTGCTTCTTGCAGAAGCGGCAGAACTTGCTGAGCAAGAGCTTTTCCGAGCCGCGCGTTTCCTTCTGCGTCCGGTAGTTCTGTTGTTTGCACTCGGTGCATTCCATCGTTACGTATTGCCGCATATCGCCATCTCCGTCATGCAGAACCGCCCCACCACGCGTGGCGGCGGAGCGGTCCGCATGCTCGTGTTTACTCGATGATCTTGGTTACACGTCCGGCACCCACGGTCTTGCCGCCTTCGCGGATGGCGAAGCGCATCGCCTCTTCCATCGCGATGGGCTTCTGCAGCTCGACCAGGAGCTTGACATTGTCGCCGGGCATCACCATCTCCGCGCCCATCAGGTCGGCCGCGCCGGTCACATCGGTGGTCCGGAAATAGAACTGGGGCCGATAGCCGGGGAAGAACGGGGTATGCCGCCCGCCTTCTTCCTTCGAGAGGACGTACACCTGGGCTTCGAACTTGGTGTGCGGGGTGATCGAGCCGGGCTTGGCGATGACCTGCCCGCGGCTCAGGGCTTCCTTGTCCACACCACGCAGCAGCAGGCCCACGTTGTCACCGGCCTGGCCTTCGTTCAGCGTCTTGTTGAACATTTCGACGCCGGTGCAGGTGGTCTTGAAGGTGTCGCCGAGGCCCACGATCTCGACTTCGTCGCCGGTGTGGACCACGCCGCGCTCAATACGGCCGGTGCCGACCGTGCCGCGTCCTTTGATGCTGAACACGTCTTCGACGGCCATCAGCAGCGGCTTGTCGACTTCGCGTTCCGGCTCGGGGATATAGCTGTCCAGGGCGTCCAGCAGCTCGATGATCGAGGCGCAGTCGGGATGGTCGGCTTCGCCGTTGGCCTCGATGGCCTTGAGGGCGGCGCCGCGAATCACCGGGACGTCGTCGCCGGGGAACTCGTACTTGCTGAGCAGCTCGCGAACTTCCAGCTCGACCAGGTCGAGCAGCTCGGGGTCGTCCACCAGGTCGACCTTATTAAGGAAGACGACCAGGGCGGGCACGTTCACCTGACGGGCGAGCAGCACGTGCTCACGCGTCTGGAGCATGGGGCCGTCGGCCGCGTCCACCACCAGGATGGCGCCGTCCATCTGCGCCGCGCCGGTGATCATGTTCTTGATGTAGTCGGCGTGGCCGGGGCAGTCGATGTGGGCGTAGTGCCGCTTATCGGTCTCGTACTCGACGTGGGCCACGGCGATGGTCACGATCTTGCTCGAGTCGCGCACCGTACCACCCTTGGCGATGTCTGCGTACGACTTGGTCTTGCCCATGCCGCGCTTTTCCGACACCATCGTAATTGCGCAGGTGAGGCAGGTCTTACCATGGTCGATGTGACCGATGGTGCCTACGTTCACGTGCGGCTTCGTCCGCTCAAATACTTCCTTCGCCATTTGCTTTTCCTCCACTCGGGTTCCGACTGACGGCCCACGCATCCGACGTGGGGCCGCCTGGTCCGAAATCTGAAGACGCTTCCACTACCAACGAACCGATCACACGATCCGGCGAATTCCGGCCTGCCACAGGCCTGCCACCGCCGAGGGCTATCCATCCAAAGAGAGCTGGTGAAGGGGGTCGAACCCTTGACCTCGTCCTTACCAAGGACGCGCTCTGCCACTGAGCTACACCAGCATCGTTCGCCCCTTGCGACCCGGCCTGGTGCGGCGTAACTCCTGGAGCGGGCGAAGGGAATCGAACCCTCACAACCAGCTTGGAAGGCTGGGGCTCTACCGTTGAGCTACGCCCGCCTGGGGGCTTTCGCTTCGGGCAGCATCCCTCCGGCCATCCAAGGCCCGCCAGGGGGGTGGTGGGCAGAGCAGGATTCGAACCTGCGAAGGCGGTGCCACCAGATTTACAGTCTGGTCCCTTTGGCCACTCGGGAATCTGCCCGGCGCCCGATGGGTTGCGTTGCCACAACCCGATATTCCGTTTGTCAATCGCTTCTCCGCCGCTCCCGGCACGTCGCAAGCGGCCTTTGGAGCCAGCGGTGAGAGTCGAACTCACAACCTGCGGTTTACAAAACCGCTGCTCTGCCGTTGAGCTACGCTGGCCATCCTCTGCCAGCCAAATGCAGCGAATTTCGGAATATAGCACATTTTTCAGGGTTGTCAACCAAAAAGCAGCATATTTTTTCTCGGCTTTTTTGTGAGGGCCGAGCAACACGGCCTCCCGGAGCACCGCCCTGCCCTGTCGGCATAACGCCACCCCCTATCACCCGTGGGCGACTTGTGGAGGAGATACCGTATGATGTGGATGCCGCTCCGGAGGAGCTCCGCCGCCGGGATCAAGCCAGGAGTTTCGCCAGCCGATCCAATCCGGTCTTTATTTGCTCCATTGAGACGGCGTAGGAGAGCCGCACGTTCTGGTCGGCGCCGAACGCCCCGCCGGGCACCAGCGCCACATGGGCCTGGCTGAGGCAGACGTCGACAAAATCCAGCCCTTTATGAATCGGTACGCCGCCGATCTCTTTGCCAAGCCACGCGCTGATGTTGGGGAACGCATAGAACGACCCCTTGGGCATCCGGCAGGTGATGCCTGGAAGTTGGTTCAGCCCTTCGACGATCACCTTGCGCCGGACGTCGAACTGCTCGCGCATCGCGGCCACCGCGTCCTGCGGCCCGGTCAGGGCGACCGCCGCCGCCTTCTGGACAAACGAGGTCGGCCCGGAGGTCGCGTGGCTTTGCAGCTTGTTCACCGCCTTGATGATGTCTTCCGGCCCGGCCAGATAGCCCAGCCGCCATCCGGTCATCGCGTAGCTCTTCGATAACCCGTTGCAGACGATGGTCAGGGCTTGGATGTCGGGGCCGAACGAGGCGATGCTGCGCTGCTCCACGCCGTCATACACCAGTTGGTCGTAAATTTCGTCCGAGACCACCGGGACGCCGTGCTTGACGATCACCTCGGCCAGCGCGGCCAACTCGCCCGGCGTATAGACCGAGCCGGTCGGGTTGCTGGGGCTGTTCAGCACGACCAGCCGGGTGCGCTCCGTAATCGCCGCGTCCAGCTCCTCCGGCGTGAGCTTGAAGTCGTTGTCCTCGCGGGCGGGCACGACCACCGGTACACCCTCCGCCAGCTTGGCCATCTCGGTGTAGCTGACCCAGTACGGGCTGGGGATGAGCACCTCGGTGCCGGGGTCCACCAGCACCTGCATCAGGGCGTAGAGCGAGTTTTTCCCGCCGATGCCCACGCTCACCTGCTCCGGCGAGTAGGTCAGGGCATTGTCGCGCAGCAGCTTGGTGCAGACCGCCTCGCGCAGCTCCTGGATGCCGGCGACCGGCAGGGGGTACTTGGTGAAGCCGGCATGCAGCGCGTCGATGGCCGCCTGCTTAATCGGCTCCGGGGTGTCAAAGTCCGGCTCGCCGGAGCCAAAGCTGACCACGTCGATGCCTTGAGCACGCATGGCTTTGGCCTTGGCGCTGATCGCCAGGGTCTGGGAGGGGGATACGGCTTGGACGCGCTGCGACAGGACGGTCATAGGCTCTCCTTCATTCCGATAATTCTTGTGACGGTTCATCGCCCCAGGGCGAGGCGGGCGGCCAGAACATCCGGCAACCCGGCTTTACGAATCTTCGCCTGGGCACGCTCAATATCATATTCGACGCGTCGGATTTCGCAAGTCTGAGCTTCGGCATCGTAAACCGCATAGGCCGCTCGCGGGTCGTCGTCGCGCGGCTGGCCGACGCTGCCGACGTTGATGATCGCCTTGGAGACGTGCCGAAGTTCAAACTCGGTGCTTTGGGTATAGGTGACGGAATCGCCCTCCCCTTCCAGAAAGGCGATCGGCACATGCGAGTGCCCCAGAAACGCCACCGAGGTGGTCATCGCGTGAAACGAAAGCTGGGCCGCGAACACGGTCTCGATGTAGCCGAACTGCTCCGGGCGATGCACCGTGCCGTGGCTGACCGTGATGTCTTCCACGACCTCGCACAGGTTCAAGCCGCCCAGGTATTCGACCGCGGCGATGGACAGCCGCTGGCGGGTCCATTCGACCGCCGCCCGGGCGTGCTGGTTGAAATAGGTCAGCTCCAGCCGCCCGATGACGCCGTGGTCGTGGTTGCCGGCCACGGTCAGGCAGCCCGCCTCGCGGACCTTCTTCAGGCATTTGCCGGGTTCCGGCCCGTAGCCCACGATGTCGCCGAGACACAGGCGGCGGTCCACCGCTTGGCCTTCCATGTCCTCAAGGACCGCCGACAGGGCGTCCCAGTTGCCATGGATGTCCCCCAGCACGGCGTATCTCATCGGGTCTCCAAACGCAGCACTTGAGCCGTCACGGGGAGGATATCAGGCCACTTCGCGGCGCCGGAAGAGCAGCACCGCCACGGCCAGCACCAGTACGGTATATGCGATACCGTATAGGACTCCGTATATCCACACACCCGAGCCGACACGGTTAATTCCCACCGACAGGGCCTCGGTCAGGTCAAAATTCTGGAAGTTGGGCAGCAGGTGCAGGTCGGTCCCGAACAGGGCATCGGCCAGATGCGGCCAGATGTTGCCCAGCACAAAAATGGTCGCACAGAACAGGGCGTTGAACACCAGCGGCAGCCGGGTGGCGACCGCAATGGCCAGGGCCGCCATCACCATCACCTGCATCAAAGTTAGAAGAAAGGCCTGCAGCACGATGGTGGTGCTCGGTGCCGGCAAGAAGGCCAGGGCCTCGCGTATCAGGCTGGCCAGGCCGGGCCGTA
>CAZBCO010000170.1:0-14654 GCA_964490295.1 uncultured Planctomycetota bacterium | reverse complement strand
GGCGGGGTGGTCTGCGTCAAGGAGTTCCTGCGCAAGGGTTGGCTCCGGCGGCTGGCCGACGCGGTGGTCGGCTCCCGCGCGCGAAAGGCCTGGCTGGCGTCGCATGCCCTGGCGGTGCGCGGCATCCCCACACCCCGCGCGCTGGCCCTCGCGGAAGCCGGGGGGCGTTCCTTCTTCATCACCGATTACATCGAGGGGACGGTGGACTTGCCCGCCTATATCTCGGACTATGGGCGGCCGACGGGCCGCGACGAGACGCGGCATTGGCGGCGGCTGGTAGCGGCCCTCGCCGACCTGTTCCATCGCCTGCACTCTCATCGGCTTGAGCACCACGACCTGAAAGCCGGGAACATTCTCGCCCGCGAGCGCGACGGGCAGTGGGAGCTTTACGTCATTGATGTCAACGATGTCCGCCTCGGACGCGAGCCGTCGCTCGAACTCAAACTGTTGAACCTCAGCCAGATCGACCATAACGCGGCTCCGCCCTCCCGCACCGACCGGCTGCGCTTCTTCCGCCGGTATGCACCCGGCATCGAGGAGATGGACGCTCGCGACATGCCCATCGAAATCGCGGAACGGACCCGAAGGCGACGAAGGGCTTGGCTGGCCAAAAACGGCACGGCGATTCTTGAAGCACGTTTACAACAGGGCAAGCCGATATGAAACTGCTGCATCTGTTCAGCAATTACAAACTCACCGGCCCCGCCGAGCCGGCCGTGCGGCTGGCCTCACATCTGATGCGGCGCGGCCACGAGGTGCTCTTCGCCCATCAGCCCACGCCGCGCCCGATGAACGGAATGATTGACGAGGTCGCACAGTCGCACGGCCTGACCACCTGCACCGATCTGCGCCTTTACAAGCATTTCAAGCCGCGGGCCATCTTGCACGACCGGGCGAAGCTGGCGAAGCTGATTGACGAGCATCGCTTCGACATCATCCATTGCAACCTGATCAACGACCATCTCATCGCCGCGCTGGCCGTCCGCCGGGCGAAACATAAGCCGCGGATCGTCCGCACCAACCACGATGCCCGCCCGATGCGTCGCGACCTGCGCTCGCGCCTCCTGGTGCCAAAGCGCACCGACGCGCTGATCGAGCTTTCCGAACAGGCTCGCACGGAGGACATCCGCCGCTTCGGCCTGCGGCCGGAAGCCGTCCACCGAATTGATACCGCCGTGGACCTGGAACGCTTCACCCCAGACCGCGAGCTGCCGGACCTGCGCACCCGGTGGGGGCTGACCCCCGACCACTTTGTGGTGGGCGTCATCGCCCGCATCCAGAAGCGGCGGCAGTACCCCACCCTGCTGCGCGCCGCGGCCCTGGTGCGCGAGCAGTTGCCGAATTTCCGGCTGGCCGTCATCGGGCGCGGAACGCACATGAACCAGGTCGCGGTCCAACCGGCGCGGCGGCTCGGCCTGGACTCCGTGGTCTTCTTCCCCGGATACCTGCGCGGCGAGGATTATGTCGCCGGGCTTCGTGCCCTGGATGCCAAGGTGTTTATGGTGCCGGGCACCGACGGGTCGTGCCGGGCGGCGCGGGAGGCGATGGCCTCGGGCCGAGCCGTCATCGCCACGCGACGGGGGATGCTGCCCGAACTGATCTCCGATGGCGAGGACGGCCTCCTGGCCGATGAGCGGCCGGAGGCTCTGGCCGAGGCGATTCTGGAGCTTGGACGCGACCGGGAACGCTGCCGGGCGATGGGCGATGCCGCCCGCCGGACCGCCCTGCGACGCTTCGCACCCGAAGCCCAGGCCGAAGCCGTGGAAGCGGTTTATCGTCAACTGCTCGCTGAATGAGCTTCAGCCGCTGAACACCCACAACGCCAGCCCGGTGAACGCCGCGGCGTAGAGGCCGGCCAGCAGGTCGTCGAGCACAATCCCCCAGCCGCCGCCCACCTTCTCCAGCCGCCGGATGGGCGGCGGTTTGACGATGTCGAACGCCCGGAAGAAGATGAAGCCCCAGAGGCCCACGGCCCATTGCGGGTGCAACGGGAAGCAAGCGACGGTCAGGAAATAACCCGCCAACTCGTCAATCACAAAGACCTTGGGGTCTTTGCGTCCGTAGAACCGCTCGGCCCAGGGGCAGAGCAGCACACTGGCGAGCGTCGCGGCCCCGGCCAACGTGCCCAGCAACCATGGGGCTTTGTCCGTGCCGATCTGCCAGGCAAGCAGCCCGTGGATGACCGCCGCTCCCAGCGTGCCCCAAGTCCCTCCGAACAGGGGCAGCCGCCCCAACCCCAGGCAGGTGACGGCGGCCACTCGGACGTGCTCTCCCAGCGTGTTGGCTTTCACCCGATCAAGGCCTCCACAAACTTCTCCGGGTCGAAGGCCTCGATATCCTCCGGCTGCTCGCCGATGCCGATGAACTTGACGGGGATGTCGATCTGCTTCTTGATGGCGACGACGATGCCGCCCTTGGCGGTGCCGTCGAGCTTGGAGAGGAAGATGCCGGTCACCTCGATGGCCTCGTTGAAGAGTTTGGCCTGCTGAATCGCATTCTGGCCGGTGGTGGCGTCGAGCACCAGAATGACCTCGTGCGGGGCTTCGGGCAGGCGCTTCTGAATCACGCGGCGGATTTTCTCCAGCTCGGTCATCAGGTTCTTCTTGGTATGCAGGCGTCCGGCGGTATCGACAAGCAGCACGTCGGCCTTGCGGGCGATGGCCGCTTCGAGGGCGTCGAAGGTGACCGCCGCGGGGTCCGCGCCGGTCTGGTGCTTGACGATGTCCACGCCCAGCCGCTCGCGCCAGATGTCGAGCTGCTCCACAGCCGCGGCCCGAAAGGTGTCGCTGGCCGCGAGCAGGACCTTCCGGCCGTTGTCGTGCAGGTGCTTGGCCAGTTTGGCGATGGAGGTGGTTTTGCCGGAGCCGTTGGTGCCGGCGACGAGGATGACGGTCGGGGCCTGGTCCGCCATCCGCAGGGAGGCGTCGCTCTCGCCCAGAATCCGCACCAGCTCTTCCTTGAGGTAGGCCCTCAGGTTGGAAGTGTCCTCGATGCGGCCCTCCTTGTGAGCCTGGCGGATATCATCGATGATCTCGGAAGCGGCCTGGATGCCCATGTCCGCGCCGACCATCAGCTCTTCCAGCTCATCACAGACGTCGTCGTCCAGTTTGCGGTGAAGCGAGAAGAGGTGGCCCAGCCCGTCGGCCAGCCGCTCGTGCGTTTTGGCCAGCCCCCGGCGAATGCCCTCCGCCGTACTTCGAATTCGCTTGAAAAAGCCCATTCCTATCCTCCAACAAGGTGTTCAGGCCCGAAGCTTGGCGCGGATTTCCGCAGCACGAGCTTCCAGCGCGTCCACGTAGTGATCCTCCAGCCGGATGGCACCGATGCGCGAGTTCTCACGCACGCCGCCGTGGCTGTCGGACCCTCCGGAAACCAGGATGTCCAGTTGCCGTGCCATATTCAGGTAATGCTCGATCTGGGCCGGCCAGTGGATCGGGTGGAAGACCTCGATGCCGTCGATGCCGTCCCCGATCAACTGCCGCACCAGGACATCGCTGAGGCCGCCGCCGGGATGCGCGACAATCGACACCCCCCCGGCCTCGCGGATGACCTTGGCGGTTTCCACCGGGTTCAATTCAAACTTGGGCACGTAGGCCGGCCCGTCGTTGCCGATATAGCGCCGAAAAGCCTCGGCCACCGAATAGACCGCCCCGACCTGCACCAGCGCCTGGGCGACGTGGGGCCGGCCCGGAGCGCCGCCACCGGCCATCGCCATCACATCTTCCACCATGATATCGACGCGCTTCTTCTGAAGCAGATCGACCATCTCGCGGACCCGCTCGTGGCGGGCGTTGCGTGTCCGATGCATCAGGGCAGTGAAGGCCTCGTGAACCGGGTCGATGAACAGGCCGACGACGTGGACTTCGCAGCCCTCGACATAGCAGGTCATCTCCACGCCGGGGACCACCCGTACGCCGGCCTCGGCCCCGATCTTGGTGGCCTCGGCGACGGCTCCGATGGAGTCGTGATCCGTCACCGCCACGGTGTCGATCTGATTCGCCGCGCACTCCCCGATCACCTCGGCGGGCGTCAGGGTGCTGTCCGAGGCGGTGGTATGCACGTGCAAGTCAGCGGGCATGTCAGTTTCCTTTCGGGTCAGAACTCCTGGAGTTCACCAACGATTTCTTCGACCAAATCCTTGACGGTCACGATGCCGATGGGGCGGTCGTTCGCATCGGTGACCAGGGCCATCTGCTGGCGGGCGCGTTGCAAGGCCACCAGTGCGACATGCACGCCGTCGTGCTGCTTGACGCGCACCGCCTTTCGGGCCAAGTCGGCGGCGGTCAGGCCCTGGCCCTGGCTACGAATATAATCCAAGACGTGCAAAATTCCCACCACCTTTTGCTCCGGGCCGGAACAAACCGGCAGGCGCGAATGCACCGCCTCGCTCAAATCCCGGCGCAGGGCCGCCCCTGCCAACTCGCCGCGGACCGTCTTGACCCGGTCCCAGGGGATCATCGAGGCGAGCGTCTTCTTCTTGAGCAAGCCCATCACGTTGGAGGAAAGCACCTGCTGATAGTCGCTCAGCACTCCCTCGCGCCGCCCCTCGGCGATCCACTCGGTCAACGCGGCACGGGAGAGCACCGGGCGACGCCCGACGTGCCGTTGCCGGGTGATCAGCACCACCAGCCCGCGCAGCACGGCGGTCACCGGCCAGACCAGACCCCGGAAGGCATCGATCGGGCCGGCCAGCCGATACATCAGCGAATCGGCCCGACGATGGAAAATCTCCTTGGGGATCATCTCACCGAAGAGGAAGATAATCGGCGTCATCAGCAGCGTGGCCCAGACCTCGGCATGGCGCCAATGGCCCAGGGCCTCGGTGGCGACCGCGGTGGCGGCGTACACCATCAGATTGGTGCCAACCAGCGTGGTCATCATCGTCGTGTCCGGCCGGTCCAGCAAGGCCAGCAACACCCTGGCCCCCGGCCAGTCGGCCTCCAGGCGCGAGCGCAGCCGCAGGCGGTTGACCGAGTAGAACCCGATCTCCGCCCCGGAGAAAAGGGCCTCCATCAAGACACACAGGGCAATGACGGCAATCACCAGGGTCATGGCCGCTCGCCCTCCTTGCCCGACTCCACGAGAGCAAGGCGCTCGATCAGGACTTCGACCGCACGGCGGCGGACGACGGTCCGCACGGTGAGGCGCAGGTTCCCCAGCACGACGCAATCGCCCACCCTGGGCAGCCGTCCGAGCTGCAAGGCGAGGAATCCGGACAGCGTCTCGACCTCGGCCAGGTCCACGTCGATCCCGAAGAGGTCGCTCCAGTCCCGCACGCTCACGCCGCCGGACAGCACGTAGGTGTCGTCGTCAATCTTCCGGACGGGCTGGTCGGCGGGCGAGTCGAACTCGTCGCTGATGTCGCCGACGATCTCCTCGACGATATCCTCCAGCGTGACGATGCCGGCCCAGCCGCCGTACTCATCGACCACCATCGCCACCTGGCAGCGGCGCTCGCGGAACTGGTGCAGCACCGCCTCGATGAGGGCGGTTTCGGGCACGAACAGCGGCACCGGCTGCAAGGCCTCGCGCAGCGTTTTGCCGGAGAGCAAGACATCGCGGGCGCTGACCACGCCGATCACCTCGTCGATACGCCCCTGATACACGGGCAGCTTGGCCACGCCGGTCTCACGCACCCGGCGGGCAAACTCATCGAGGTCGCCATCCACCTCAAAAGCCACCACGTCCACACGGGGCACCATCACCTCGCGGACCCGGATTTCGGCGAACTCCATGATCTCGTACATCATGTCACGCTCGCCCAGGCCGATCTCGCCGCGTTCGCCGGTAGCTCGGATGAGCAACTGCAGCTCCTCCGGGGTCACGTAGGCGACCTGTTGTTGTCCCCCGCTCAACGCCGCCGACAGGCGGGTGAGGATCGCCAAGCCGCGCCGCACCGGATGGATGATTCGGTGCAGGATGCTCAGCGGCAACGCGGCGATGCGGGCGACACGCAGCGGTATCGCCACCGCGACCGCCTTGGGAAACACCTCGCCGAACATGATCAGGCCGATCAGGCAAGCCAGGCTGGCCACCCAGGCCGCACCGGGCGTGGAGAGGCCGGTCGATAACACCGTGGACAAGGCGTAGTAAAGCACGTTGACCAGCATATTTCCGAAGAGTACACAGACCAGCAGATCCTGGGGGTCTTTGCGCAAGCGGACGATGGCGTCGTTGACCATTCCGGGGGTCCGTTCGAGCCGGCGGAGGTCTCCGCGGCCGAGCGAGAACAAGGCCGTTTCGGACGCCGAGAAGAAGGCGGAGAGACCCAACAGCACCACCAGTGGAAGGAGCTCATAGATCAGTGTCATCGGCACCGCCCGCCGGTCGCGTTCGGCACGATGCAGGATTGCTTATTCATTGGTGAAGAGCACCACCGTCCAGACAATCCCCAGCCCCAGGTTTTCGTGTTCGGTATTTTCGGCCAGCCCGATGCCGATCCGGCCCGAGCGGGGCTTGTGCAGAGCCTCCGCCTGTGCCAACCCTTCGGGGTCCCACGTCAGCGCATGGACCGAGAAGAGCCGCCTGGGTGGCAGCCCGGCCGCCCTGGCGATCGCCCCGGTGTTGACCGCCACGCTTTTGCCGGCCTTGGCCATAGCCACGGCTTGCCGTGCGGCCGCCTGATTCAAATCGGCATGCATTTTGAAGGGCTGCTTGCCCTGGGCGAGGCGCTCCTTGTTGAGTTGGGTCAGCACCGCCTCGTGCGTCCTGGCCGGGTCGAACCGGGGGACGGGCGTCCCGAACACCTGAGTGATGTAATAGCTTCCCACACTGCCGCGCACGATTCCGATGCCCACGTGGCTGTGGGCCTCGTTGAGGATGTTCGCCCGGTGGCCGGGGCTTTCCATCAGGCGCTTCTGAGCGTCTTCAACGGTTTGATTTCTGGCCACGTTCTCCCCGGCAGCCCGGACGCGAACCTTGGCCTTGGCCAGTCGGTCCGCGAGCGTGCCGGTGGTGGGCGACTGGTGGCCGAAGAAGGCGTTTTTTTCCATGTCGGCGCTGTGGCCCCTGGCGACCGTCGCGAAGGCGTCGCTGTATTTGAGCGGCGGCTTTCCCTGGGCCTTCCGATCTTTATTGACCTGCTCGAACATCTGCCGTTCCAGTTCCGCGAACGGCGGCTCGCCGCCGAATGCCGCGGTACACGGCACCAGCAGAGCCAGAGCAAACGCCCAACGCAGCGCGGCCCCTTCCAATATAAGCCAAACGTCCCTTCTCATAGAGACTATAATAAACATGGCGGAGCTATTGTCAAATAATGTTCTTAAATCTGGGGATAAATGAGAATCGCGCCAAGTATCTGCCGTGGTAGAAATCACACGGAGAAAACGAGCGTACAGGAGAGTAAATATGATTCCCCATTTATGAATGGCCCGATCGCCGATACAATTCCAAGTCGGCTTCGCTGATTGAATCTGCCGGAACTAACTGATAGTGCCGCTCATCAAGCACACGAATCACACCCTCCTGTTCCCCAAGTTCAAACATTGCGATCGTGCCATCGGGAATGAACTGAGTCGCAACGGGCCGACAAATAAGATGCGGGAACTTATCTGCACAACAGGCAATGTCTTGCTCGACCTGCACCCGGCCAAGTTGATCGCGTCCGCCCTTAGCCTGCACGGGAATAACAAATTGGGCTCCCTGACGGTTGACACCGATATAAACCTCATCCACTTCAATTTGGCCAACGCCGGTCAAGGCGGTCCGGAGATGATTTTGAAGGGAATAGGCAGTGATGCCTAAAAAGACGTCGATAAGCCGATTATAACGCACCTTTGCAAGCAGGGCTTGTTCATCCTTTAGTGCGTACCTTGCTATGATTTCAGGTGTAGCATCGGGAATCTTAGTCGTAACCAAATCAAGGCGTGGAACAATCCGGCTTTCGTCACATAGCTGGAAGCAATACTTCCCGTGCCCAGCCAGTCGAATCACCCACTCCTTGCCGCTTGGAGCCGTGCTATAGATTTTCTCCGGCATAGGCTTGCGAAATCTAAAAGTAAAAATCACATCACCGATATTTTTCGGTCTTGGCATATCCAATGCGGCCGCTGCTTCAGAAATCTCCTCTCGGTCAAAGGCAAAAGAGAGTCGCCCCCTTCGATAGTGCTTCAGGAAAACCCAAGAGATAATCTCATCGTAACTTGCCTTCTTGGCCATCCCAAATGCCCTCCACAAACACGAACTCTAAGATGCTTATCCTGCCTTTATCCGGGCCAGCGCAACACCAAAACTTCCTCGCGGAGCTGCTCTCGTGTCACCGTCGAAAGGCGCGTACGAAAAAGATCGATTCCTGCGACCTCGTAACCCAAGGACTGGGCAATCCCGGCCAAAAGTTGGCCGGTACGAATCATCACGCGCAGAAAAGATGCTTGGTCGCCGACCACATAAGCAAGGAGCGCTCCGGGGCGGAGAAACGGCCTTAGGTCCGAGAAGTGGCGAGCCATTCCGCCAAAATAAAGCGTGGTCACTCGCGGGTAAAGTTTTTCGAACCCACTCGTCTTACCCAACTTTTTTCGGCGATGTTCAATCTGATCTGCGAGAGCCTGGATTTCGGGAAACGACTCAATCCACGCATCATCGGTATCCGCCTTATAGATATTACGGGTATTTGATCGAAGCAGCCCCTGCTTGAGCTGGCGCAGTTCCTGCCGATTATTAACGAAGCCGAGAATTACCGATTCAAGCCGGGTAGTTCTGGTATAGTCTTTCTCGTTGGGATATGGCGGCGATGTAATTACAGCATCGATACTCGCGGTTTGAAGCCCTGATGCGGCTGTCCTCGAATCGTGGTGCCATACCTTCGATGTTGCAGAAACCGGACCTCCGAGTTGCTCGATATCATCGGCTATTGCCAACATATTCGCAAGCCACAACTCGACTACAGGAGCATCCTCCTTGTGACCACGCACACCTACCTCCGGCCCGAAATGCAGGTTACCGATATCTTTAACGAGAGCTTTCGCCAAAGCCAGATAAGCGTGCTGCTGGCAAGGATGTCCTCCAACAGAACGGATCGTCTCACGAAGAATCAGCACCTTGTGCAATGGTACAGAACTAATGGAACCTTTGAGAAGCAGTTTCTTTGCATCTTCGCCCAACTCTTGCAACGATGCGTTCGAGGATCGAATATCGGCCTCCGCCAATCTGGCCACGCGATGGGCATACCGCCTCATCACCATAGGGCTAGGAGACCAGTCGGTCTTAACCCGGCTGGCGAAAGCCGGCATCGGATGAGCTTCCAATCCATAGCTTTCAATCCCTTGCTTCTTGCATTCCACAAGTGTTGTACCAGTTCCGCAGAACGGGTCCATTACACGGTGGCTACGATCGATTGAAAACCGGTCTAGATACTCGCGGACAAGCTGTGGCGGAAATGACAAAACAAATCGGTACCATTCGTGTACCGCCCTATCCTCGGGGAAAAGTTTGTTGCGGTCACCATTCGCGATATGACTGAGTTCGATGCCATCACGGGCCTCAGCAAATGCAAGCCTCGGTGCGTAGATTCTTGTGCTCATAGATCCCACGGGTATTATGTGATTCCCCTCGCATTTCAACGCACTATTATGTTAAAAACATTGTACCCCGATACCAGCAGGATAGCAATCCGCTTAACTAAAAGCCAAGGCCCTCCGGATTGGGAAGCCCTGTCGGCTCAGTCCCAGGCGTTGCCCCAACCGTACGGGCCGGTCATCAGCAGCCAGAGGTTGGTCTGCTTGGACTCGCCCTGGGTGATCGGCGATTCCCACAGCCGAGCTTGGGTCTTCGCGTCCACCGCGTTGATCAACAGCTTGGCGCGGCCGCTGCGATGCCGGATTTTGAAGAGCGACAGCTCCGGGGTCTCGAAGATGCCGGCCCCGGGAATGGGGATGGGGAGCGCGGGGACGCCGAACAGAAAACCGCTCTCGTCGGTGGCCAACGCCCCGGAGGCGATGTGCAGCACCACGTCGGCGTCCTTGGCCTCGGCGAGAATCCCCCCCTTATCCAGCACGGCCTTCTGGAGGCGACCGACGACGTAGGGCTTGTCGACGGCTTCCAGGTTGGCCGCATCGATAAAGATTTTTCTGGCGGCACAGCCGTCGAGGGCGGCTTCGTTGATGGCGCGGTCGGCGGCGCTTGAAATCAACGCCTGCTCCGTCGCGGTTCGCTCGGTCACCGTCTCGCGTGCCGTGCCGCATCCGGGCAGCACCACCGCCAAACCCAGTCCGATCCAGACCACCCAAGACTTATTCCTCATCATGATGCCATCCTCCTCAATAGGGTTCCGCGTGAAGCCCGGCGCACACGGTTCGCCATCCGCCCCCGGCGACCGCCGCCGTGGGCTTGGAATCACGAGGCGGCGATTCCGCCCCGCGCCCCCTTCATTGGGGGTGATTGTGTGCCCATCCGGGCGTTCTGTCAAGGCAACGAGAGCTTGAGGCCATGGCGGGTTCACCCGGCCCATCACCTCAATCCCGTCAAGAATCCCCTCTGCCGGGGTCGTGCTCGGCGTTTTATTCGAACCGCCGGCCGTCCGGCCCTTGCGTTTCGGGGTATGGAAGTGCGACTGGGGCTTGAAGCGCCCTTGGGCATCGGGTAGAATCCGTATGTCATTAGCTCTGAGAGGGCCACGAACTTGCCGGAACCCAAACCGCTGAACTGTGTCGCCGTTATCGGCACCTATCTGCCGCGCCTCTGCGGCATCGCCACCTTCACCTCGGACCTGTGCCACGCGATCCAGCGCGTCTTTCAGCCGGGCCGCCTGCTGGCGCTGGCCCTGGACGATACGCCGGAGGGCTACCCCTACCCCCACGAGGTCTGCTTCCAGATTCGCTCCGATACGCCGAACGATTATCAACTGGCGGCGAACTTCCTGAACATCAACCAGATCGATGCGACCGTGGTGCAGCACGAGTACGGCATCTTCGGCGGCAACACCGGCGACCATATTCTGGATTTCATGCGTGAACTGAACATGCCGCTGATTACCAACCTGCACACCGTGCTGAAGGACCCGAACGACGACCAGCGCCGGGTGATGCGGGAGCTGGGTCGCCTCTCGGAGCGCCTGCTGGTGATGAGCCATCGGGCCTTCGACATGCTCGAATCGGTCTATGACATCCCGCGCGAGAAGGTCCGCTACATCCCCCACGGCATCCACGACGTGCCGTTCATCGACCCGAACTTCTTCAAGGACAAATTCGGCGTCGAGGGCAAAAAGGTCATCCTCACCTTCGGCCTGCTGGGGCCGAACAAGGGCATCGAGTACATGATCCAGGCCCTGCCCGACATCGTCGCGAAGCATCCGGAGGTGGTGTACATTGTGCTGGGGGCCACACACCCGCACATCGTCCGCACCGTGGGCGAGGAGTATCGCCAGAGCCTTCAGCGGATGGTGGCCGAGCTGGGGCTGGAGGAGCACGTCATCTTCCGCAACCGCTTCGTGGGCACGGAGGAGCTGTGCGAGTATATCGGCTCGGCGGACATCTACGTCACGCCCTACCTCCACCCGGAACAGATCACCTCCGGCACACTGGCCTACGCCACCGGCGCGGGCAAGGCCGTGGTCTCGACGCCGTATTGGTATGCCGAGGAAATGCTGGCCGATGGGCGCGGCCGCCTGGTGCCGTTCCGTAACTCGGCGGCGCTCGCCAAAGAGATCAACGAGCTGCTGGAGAAGGAGTCGGAGCGCCATGCGATGCGCATTCGCGCCTACGAGTTCGCCCGCGAAATGGTCTGGGACAACGTCGCCCGGAAACACCTGGACGTCATCCGCGAAGTGACCGAGGAGCGCTCGCATCGCCCGCACCCCGGCATCGCGCCCCCTGCCCCGGCGAACGTGGTTCAGAGCCTGCCGGAACCCGACTTCCGCCACGTCAAGGCGATGACCGACGACACCGGCATCCTCCAGCACGCCCTCTACTCGGTGCCCCACCGCAAACACGGCTACACCACCGACGATAACGCCCGGGCGCTGAACGCCGCCTCGCTGTATTGGGGCCTCTACCACGACGAGAGCGTGATCCCGCTGATCAACAACTACCTGGCCTTCCTGGTGGACGCCTTCAACAACGACAAAAAGCGCTTCCGCAACTTCATGTCCTATGACCGCCGCTGGCTGGAGGAACAAGGCAGCGAGGACAGCCACGGCCGCGCCTTGTGGGCCTTGGGGCTGGCCACGGCCAACGCCCCCAATGCCTCGGTGCTCAGCTTGGCCGTCCGCCTCTTCGGCGAGGCGCTGCCCGCCACCGAGCGGTTCACCTCGCTGCGGGCCATTGCCTTCACGTTGATCGGAATCCACGCCTACCTGGAATGGTTCGGCGGCGATGCCAACGCCCGGCGCACCCGTCAGATTCTGGCCCAAAGGCTGTACGACCACTTCCTGCACAACGCGACCGACGACTGGCCCTGGTGCGAGCCGATGGCGGTGTACGCCAACGCCCGCCTGCCGCACGCCCTGATCCTCTGCGGCCAGTGGATCCCCAACATTGAGATGGGCGATATGGGCCTACGGGCACTCGACTGGCTGCTTAAGATACAGACCGCCGAAAACGGCGTCCTCTCGGTCATCGGCAGCAACGGCTGGTTCCCCAGGGGCGGTAAAAAAGCCCGATTCGACCAACAGCCCATCGAGCCGATGGGCCTGATTGAAGCCTGCGCCGAGGCCTGCATGTGGACCCGCAGCGAACATTGGCTCCGAGAGGCCCGCCGCTGTGTCGATTGGTTCCTCGGACGTAACGACCTGAACGTCCCCCTCTATGACTTCAAGACCGGCGGCGGCTGCGACGGCCTGCAACCCGACGGAGCCAACAAGAACCAGGGAGCCGAGTCCACCCTCGCCTGGCTGATTTCACTGCTTTCATTTATCAAGCTAATACGCCGCTGGGATGCTGCCGATACTAAACCCAGTGAGGCCGCCAAAGTGGCGACCGAAGCTTCGAAACCGTCATAGGACCCGCAACCATGAGCCGTGCCCCCATCGTGATGATCTCCAGCTACCCGCCCCGCCTCTGTGGTATCGGTACCTTCTGCGAAGAAGCCCGCGAATTCATCCAGAAGCACGACCCCAGCCGCGACGTCCTGGTGATCAGCCATACCGACGGCGCCGGTGAAGGCGTCTTTCCCCTCATCAACATGTCCCGCCGCGACTGGTGGCATCCGGTGGTCGAAAAGGTCAAAGAGCTTCAGCCTTACGCCATCCATATCGAACACGAATACGGACTGTACGAATACGTCGAGAACGGCGCCGGCGACATCAACGCCGGCTTCCTGGAGATGCTCGACGCCCTGGCCGACTATCCGCTGGTGATGGAGCCGCATACCGTTCACGGACGGATGCGCGACACCGAGGCCGAGTTCATCCGTCGGGCCTGCGAGCGCGTCGACGTAATGCTGCTCAAGTGCCACTACCAGAAATGGCGCCTCGAATGGAACTTCCCGTCCTACGGCTGGGAGGTCCCCACCAACATCATGATTATCCCCCACGGGGCGCGCTCCGACCGCCGCTACGGCTGGGACGAAATCCCGCGACTCCGCGCCGAGCTCGGCCTCGACAAGTTCCCCTACCTCTCCAACCACCTGGTCGGCCTCATCGGATGGATTCAGTCCAACAAACGCTGGGACATCCTCACCTCGATGTGGGAAGATATCGCCCGCGAGATCAAGGACCGCACCGGCGAGGACTGGGACCTGCTGGCGGCGGGGATGATGCGCGACCCCGCCCACCAAAAAGATTACGAAAAATACCGCAACGGCGTCCAAGTCCTGGAACAAAAGGGCCTGGCCCACTACTACGAATTCGAACCGCGCGGCGAGCGCTACTACAAGACCATGGCCATCTGCGACTTCATCGTCCTGCCCTCCACCGACGAGACACAGTCCGGCACGCTGGCCCGCATCATCGCCCTCAACAAGCCCTACGTGACTACCGCCCCACTCGAAGGCCTCACCGCCCAGACGCTGGAATGCGGCGGCGGCCTGCTCTTTACCAACAAGAAAATGCTGCGCGAAGCCGTGATCAAGCTGGCCTGTGACGAAAGCCTGCGCCACGAACTCGGCTGGAACCTCCACGAGTACCTGATGAACGTCGTCGCCTGGGAAGTCGTCGCCGGGCAATACTTCGAGGCCTACGAAATGGCCCGCCACGCTCAGGACAACGGCACCCGCGTCAGCCTGCCGCTGGAATTCTAACGCCGGCGGCACGCCCGAAAGCCCAAAACGATTCAGCCTGCCCCCTTGCAATCACCGCTCGAATCGGTTATGATTTGCGGCAGCAACACAGCGAGCGCCCGTAGCTCAATTGGATAGAGTGTCGGTCTACGGAACCGAAGGTTAGAGGTTCGAATCCTCTCGGGCGTGCCATTAAACCCATACACACCAAGAGCTTACGTAAAAAGCCGATTTTCGGCAAGCGTGGAATATTTCCCGATTTCACGTCTTCCGGGCTACATCGGGCTACATTCCGGGCTACATCGGGCTACATTCCGGACCACATTTTCGGCCCGACAAACGTGCAAAAATTCCCTCCTCAAATCAGCGATGATGAAGCGTCGATTCATGCCCCTTTTCCCACGGCTGCCAGAGCACGATCCACGCTCGCCCGAATGATCTCATCGGTGGAGTGGATATAGCGCTCGGTGGTGGTAATCGAGGAATGCCCCATCACGCTCTTGAGC
>CAZBCO010000169.1:0-3880 GCA_964490295.1 uncultured Planctomycetota bacterium | reverse complement strand
CCACCGTCTCCTCGAACCCGTTGACATAGACATAATCGTTTCCGCAGCCCTGCATCTTGGTGAACTTCATCGCCTGTAACTCCACGTGACCTGACCACCATCCTACCCGCCGATATTATCACACAAGAGAATCCCGGAATCAAAACATTTTGGCGACGGCGAGCAGCACAATATTCCCATCTTGGTGGAGTACGTTTGCGTTTGGGGCGGTGTTTCTGATCGGAGACATTGCGTGGCTGTGATCGTTGCTGTAGCGTTCTACACATGTTCATGGACGGTCACAATATGGACCGCTTGGGTAGCCGCGTTTAATTCTGAAATCAAGGGCTTTTTTGTGTTGACAAGGCAACGCTGGAAGTGCAAAATAAATTCGGTGTAAGGGCCAGGAGAATCTTTCTCCGAGAGACAGAAGAAGGCGGGCGGCTGGGGGAACTCAATCGCCGGACTAGCGCGACGCAACGGGAAAACAGAACCGGCTGATTGCAGGGAGGATATCCAATGGGTGATGGTGTAAACAAGGCATCGCAGAGCCGGCGTACCGCTTCAGTCGCGGGCAAGAAACTGGGGGGCTATGAAATTATCGAGCAGATCGGCCGGGGCGCGATGGGCACGGTGTTCAAGGCCCGGCAACTTTCCGTCGACCGGATTGTCGCTCTCAAGGTGCTGCCGCCTCGCCTGACCAAAGACCCGGCATTTGTTGATCGGTTCCTCCGCGAGTCACGGGCTGCGGCCAAGCTGAACCACCCCAACGTCGTGCAGGCCATCGACGCGGGGCAAGCCGGCGGCTATTACTTTTTTGCAATGGAGTATGTGGACGGGCCGGGCATCGACAAGGTTCTGGCTCGCAGCGGAAGGCTCCCGGAACAGCGAGCCTTGGAGATTATCCGCGACATCTCGCATGCTCTGAACTATGCCCATACGAACGCCCAACTGATCCACCGGGACATCAAGCCGAGCAATATCCTGTTGACTCAGGACGGCATGGCCAAGCTGGCGGACTTGGGGCTGGCCCGCGAGATGGTAGATGCGGACAGCAGCCTGACCAAGGCCGGCGTGGCGATGGGTACCCCCAATTACATCTCTCCCGAACAGGTCCGAGGGGACCGCGACTTGGACGGCCGAGCAGACATCTATGCGCTGGCGGCAACGCTCTTCCATCTGGTGACCGGCAAGCCACCCTACGAGGGCGGCACAGCCACCGAGGTGATGGCCAGTCATCTGCATAAACCCATCCCGTCTGCCCGCCAGATTAATCCCAAAGTGTCGACGGGAACGGCGGAGTTGATCCGGAGGGGGATGGCAAAGCAACGTGAACGCCGCTACCCGACCATGCGGGCTTTTTTGGATGCGGTGGAAACGATTCTGGCCCAGCAGGCTGCTCAGGCGACCGGAACGTCATCCGCCGAGGCGACCCAGGCATCGGACGCCCGGCGCCGAGCTCCCGCCGCGGGCCGCAAACCGATTTACATCGGCTTGGCGGCTGGGGTCGCTTTGCTGGCAGCGGTCTTGCTTCTGGTGTATGCCGGCTTTGGTGGGGCGCCGCCGAGCAATGGGCCGGAGCCTCTCGATCCGCAGATTGCTCATCGTCAAGCGGCCGACCGCGAACAACTCGATGTTGTGCAGAGCTGGGTGCAGGAGAACCCCGGAAACTACGCGGAAGGCATCAAGCGATTTGACGCGGCATTGGCGGCAATGAGCGATGGTGCAACGCGCACGGCGACCGTCCAAGCGCGCGACTCGCTGCGCGAGACCTGGGTGGCGGCTGCCGATGCCGAGTTCAGTCGTCTTGAGCAACAGGCGGCCACGCTCCGCGAGGCGGGGGATTATAACGGTGCCCTTGCGGTCTATGCCAACCTCCCCGCGGCGTTCGCTGCCCTGATCGAAGAGCGTGCGCGGCAGGCCTCGCGGCAACTGCATGTTGAGGTGGAATCCCGGCTGACGCAAGCCATCTCCGCCGCCCGAACCTGGGCGAAGGCCGGTAATCCGAAGAAAGCTCTTGAGGAACTCGACCGGGTCGCCCACATTCGTTATGACCGCCGTGCGGACGAGTTGCAGCAACTGCGTCAAACGCTGAAGGCTAAGCCCACGAACGTTGCGGAGAAGCGCGCTCGGGCGAAGGTCGAAGCCCTGTTGGCGGCCATCGAGGCGTCTGCCGAGAAACGTGAGTTCAGCGAAGCGGCCCGCTTGGCCAAAGCCGCCGAGAAGGACGAAGTCATGGCGTTGGCTCAAAACCACTTGAATTCGGTGGTGGCCTTGGGCAAGGCCTTTGCCGCTTTGGCCAAGGTCGCCGAAGCGAAGCCCGCGGAGATCCTGCGCCTTCGCATCGGAGAGGATGAAACCCTTCGCACCGCGTCCGGCGTGTATCGGGGCACCCTGAAGGAGGTAACCCAAGACAACGCCATCCTGGAGCGCGTCTTTAGTATCGACGGCCAGGAGCATCGGCGCGAATATCGCGTTAACCTGTCGGAATTGACCGCGGAAGAATTGACCCGGCTGCGGGGGACATGGACGCCCAAGACGCCTGACGAGCATCTGGTCGCCGCTCTGGTAGCGATTCAGTCCCGCCAAATGGAGGAGGCCCAAGCCGCGTTGACCGCTGCCAAAGGGCATCCTCTTCACGCCCGATATGCCGCAAAGCTGGTAGCGATTTCCCCGAAAACGGCCGATCCGGTCGAGCCGAAAGAGCAGGATGTTGCGAAGGAGGCGGAAGCTCGCGACACGTGGGAGAAAATCGCCGACTACATCCGCGAACACGGCGTCAACAGGATAACAGCAAAGCCGATCTCCAAGGCTCTTGATGTATTTGACGAAAAATACGGCGATACCGCGTTTGCATCGTCGGTCCAAGTTCAGGTGGATAGGTTACGCTTGCGTGTGGGACCCGGCGAAGCTCCAAAGCTGTTGGGCAACATTAACCTCGTGCGCCGAATTGACATAGAGCGCGACCGTCTGCACGGGGTTTGGCATATCAAGGACGGAGCGTTGCAGGTTCAGCCGGTAGCCAGAGCTGGCATGACTCTGCCGGTCGTTCCGAAGGGCGATTATGAGTTGCGACTCGAAGTCACCAGGGTGAAAGGTCGCGACTCATTTAATGTCGGCCTGCCGGTGGGTGACAAGAACGTGATGCTGGTCATTGATGGCGAGCGCGGCACAATCTCCGGGATCGAGAATATCGAAGGACGGCGATTCTATCAGACAGATATTGCGCTTAAGCGCGGGCTTTTGGTAAACGATCATCGATACCGCATTCTGGTCACGGTCAGGACGCGTGATGACCAGGTGAGGATTAACGTCCAACTGGACGGCCTGCCGATCCTCACTTGGCAAGGCGAAGAGCGCGAGTTATCCACGCCGGGGGGCTGGCCACTCAAGCATCTGTCGGCCTTCTATGTCGGGGCGCAGAATTCGGGCTATATTTTCCACAGCGTCAGCCTGAAGATGTTGACCGGGAGTGCCGAGTTGATGTATCAGCGTCGATAATGCTGGTTCGGTGATGTTCAGCAGGTAGTCACCCAAAGCTTGAATCGCAGGCCTTCAGCCTGCGGTGTCCGGGCTTTATGCGGGAATTTTTTCAAGGGCAAGTCCTTATTTTATAACCCGTTATGTTATTCAATGGTGCTCCGGAGGGAGTTGTGTCGGATGATGCCTGCGCCGCTGATTATTTCGAGTGAATGTAACTGGCCAGGGTGGTCTTATCGTTATCGTATAGGGCGAGGTCCACGCCTCGGATGGTCGACAGCTTTTCGAAATACTGTTATGATGTTTTAGGCGCGAGCCAGAGGGTTCTGGGCGTGCGTGTCGCCGACGGAATAAGCAGGGAGGGAATGTAAGGAGCGATTTATCTATGCGAGGACGGAGTAATGGAGCAGGGTGGGCGATG
>CAZBCO010000168.1:0-6580 GCA_964490295.1 uncultured Planctomycetota bacterium | reverse complement strand
CACGGACGTCATCATGGCCCACCAGCACGGATGCAGCAACGTGGTGGCCACGCTGGGGACCGCGCTGACCCGCGACCATATCCAGCTCCTGCGCCGTTTTGCCGAACGGATCGACGTTGTCTTCGATTCGGACGCCGCCGGTCAGCAAGCCGCCGAGCGCAGCATCGAGGTCTTCCTGTCGGAAGGGGCCGGCGAATTCGTTGCCGCCGGTTTTGATGTGCGTGTCGCCGCGATCTCCGGGGGCAAAGACCCTTGCGACTTGATTCGTGACGCCGGGCCTGACGCCTTCCGTAAGTATGTCGATAGCGCCGTGGACATCTTCACCCATAAAATTGAAGTGTCCAAGTCGCGTTATGACACCACAACCATCGACGGAAAGACCAAGGCCATCGACGACGTGCTCGGTCTGGTGGTGCTGACGCCGAATGCGGTGGGCCGCCAGCTCCGCTTGGACGCCGTCACGCGACGGCTGGGCGATGAATTCGGCCTCGAAGACCGGGTCATTCGCTCTCGCTACAGCCAAATCGAGCGCCGTCGCCGCGGACGCATCCGCCACGAGGACGCCGGGACACCGGTCCAAATAACGCGCCACGACTCGGTCGAGCGCGACCTCATCGAGGCCGCCTTGAATTGTCCGTCGGTGTCGGCCCGCCTCTTCGCGGAACTTTTGCCGGAGGATTTTGCCGGCGACCTGACGCGACAGGTCTTTACCGAGATGCTGCGGCTGTATCAGGAAGACGGCACGGTGAACAGCTCGCGCCTGATGGCGGTGCTCAGCGAGCCACGCCAGGCGGCCCTGGTTTCTGAAATATTGAACGGGCCGGAGCGGCCCGGCCTGGAGAACATCGCCGAAGGGTGCATCCGAGCCTTGCTCAAACGGCGGGCAGAGCGACGCATCCGTGAACTCCCGAAACAAATCCAGACCGCCGCCGCGTCCGGAGACGTCCAGCGTGCGGATGAACTCGAAGAGACCTATATCCAGCTTCAAAGGGAGGTACAAGCTCTCTAATGTCTGACACAAAGCCACAAGCCCCGCGTAAGTCCGGCCCTGCTGCCGCCAAAACGGCGAAGCTTCCTGCCCCGCTCAAAGGCGTCATCAAAAAGGGCCAGGCCAAGGGCTTTCTCACCTACGAGGAACTGAACGACGCCCTGCCCGAAGAGGCCGTCGCCCCCGAGCACATCGATGATATCCTGATGCTGCTCGATGAGCACGGCATCGATATCATTGATGAGGCCGAGGCCGAAGAACGCGCCCAGAAGGCGAAGGACGAGTCCGACGAACCGGACGAAGAGGAAGTCCCCGACGAACCGTCGGAGCGCGTTGACGACCCGGTGCGCATGTACCTCACCCAGATGGGCGAAATCCCCCTGCTCACCCGCGACCAGGAAATCAGCCTGGCGATGGAAATTGAGGAAACGCGCAACGCCTTCCGCGAAAAGGTGCTGGAGTCGGACATCGCCCTGGAGATGACCCTCGAAACGCTCAAAGCGGTCCATACCGGCGACGTGCCGTTCGACAAAACCTTGAAGACCGGCAGCCCGGAAATCGAGTTCGACAAAGAAGAGATCATCCGGCGACTGCCGGAGAACGTGAGCACCTTGACCAAGATGGCGGAACAAAACCGCCGTGATTTCTTCCAGCTTCTGGACGGCAACCTGGCCGCCGCCAAGGCCGCACAAACCCGATCGCAACTGGCCCGGCGACGCGCCCGAAGCGTCCGGCTGATCGAAGAGCTCAACATCCACACCAGCAAGATCAAGCCGATGATGGACCAGTTGAGCGAAATCAACGAACAGGCCCAGTGGTGCGAGCGCTCGATACGGGAGCTCTCCAAGCACGGGCGGAACACCGCCCGGCTCAAGGAAGTGCGGGCCAAGTTGGACGGCCTGATCCGTACCGCTCTGGAAGACCCGGCGGACCTCAAGGTCCGTGTCGCGGAGATTATCAAGCGGCACCAGGACTACGAACAGGCCAAGCGGAAGCTCTCCGGCGGCAACCTGCGCCTGGTGGTCAGCATCGCCAAGAAATACCGCAATCGCGGCCTGAGCTTTCTCGACCTGATTCAAGAGGGCAACACCGGCCTGATGAAGGCGGTCGAGAAATATGAGTACCGCCGGGGCTACAAGTTCAGCACCTACGCCACCTGGTGGATTCGGCAGGCCATCACCCGGAGCATCGCCGACCAGGCCCGCACCATCCGCATCCCGGTGCATATGATCGAGACGATGAGCCGGCTGCGCAACGTGCAGCGCCTGCTGCTCCAGACCTACGGCCGTGAGCCGAGCATTGATGAGATCGCCGACGAGGCCGCCATCCCGGTCGAAGAGGCGAAGCGCGTGCTGAAAATCTCGCGCCCGCCGATCTCGCTGGACCGCCCCATCGGCGACAGCGAAGACAGCTATTTTGGCGATTTCATCGAGGACGAAAGCGCCGAATCGCCCGTCTCCGCCGCCGCACACGAGATGCTTAAAGAGAAGATCGACCAGGTACTCGATACGCTCACCTACCGCGAACGAGAAATTATGAAGCTCCGCTATGGCATTGGCGGCGGATATACGTATACTCTCGAAGAGGTCGGCAAGCGGTTCAAGGTAACGCGCGAGCGCGTGCGGCAGATCGAGGCCAAGGCGCTCCGCAAGCTACAGCACCCCATCCGAAGCCGACGCCTGGAAGGCTTTTTAGAGGAACGATAACCCTGTGACCGACGCGCATACACCAGAACAGAGGAGGGTTGGATGTCTGAGAGTTTGACGGCGCTGAAGAATGTGGCGGTGCTTGATGCAAAGATATTTGAACTGAAGAAGCGCGTCAAAGAAATCCCCGAACAACTCCAACAACACGAACAAGACCTGGCGGACGCACAGCAACGCCTCGAAGCCAGGCAAGCGGACTACAAAGACGCCCGCGTCAAGGCCGAACTCCGAGAGAAAGACCTGGATATCGCCGAACAAGCGGTCATCAAACTGCGGAACCAGATCGGAACCGCCAAGTCCAACAAAGAGTTCCAAGCCCTCCAGCACGAAATCCTATCTAAAGAAGCCGACAACCAACGCCTGGAAGATGCGGTGTTGGCCCAGATGCAAAAGGTGGATCGAGCCGCCGAAGAGCGGAGCGCCGCCGAGCAAAACGTCAAGCAACTCGAAGCCCGACTGGAAGAAGAGCGCAAGACGGTCGAAGCCGAATTGAAAGTGCTGCAGGACCAAATAGCCGAGTTGGAGTCGCAACGTTCGGAGATTACCTCCGCTGTTCCGGAGGATATCCTGTCCAAATATGAACGGCTGATTGAGCGGCGGGGGCAGACCGCGATGGTCGCGGTCCGAAGCGGTTCGTGCCAGGGCTGCTTTATGAAGCTGCGCCCCGAAACGCTTGCCCAACTCAAAAAGGGCAACGAGCTCGTCTTCTGCCACTCGTGCTCCCGGATACTGTACCTCGACGATTAGCCCATCGGGCACGTCGAAAGAGCCGCAATTATGCCCAATGGAGGTGCCGTGGCTGTCATTGATCGCGCGACTGTCGAACAGGTCGCCAAGTTGTCCAGACTCGCCCTCACGCCGGACGAGCTCGATCTGTTCGAGGAGCAGCTCCGGCGCATCATCGGATATTTCGACTCCCTGAACTCCCTGAATGTCGAACACGTTGAACCCCTCGCCCATCCGTTCGGCCTGCGGAACGTGTTTCGGGAAGACCGGGCGGTCGCGTCGGCCCCTCGTGAGGAAGCCCTCGCCAACGCCCCGGCACGTACCGAGGAAGCCTACAAAGTCCCCGTGGTGGTGGATCAATCATGAGCGCACCCTGGGAACTTTCCGCCCACGAATTGCATACTCGCTTAAAGGCCGGCGAGCTCAGCGCGGTCGAGATCACCCGCTCCATCCTGGAGCGCTCGAAAGCTCTGGACGGCGCTATCCACGCCTACAACACCCTGACGCCCGAACAGGCTCTGGCCAAAGCCGAGGCGGTCGACCGGCGACTCGCTGCCGGTGAGGCGGTCGGGCCGCTGGCCGGTGTGCCGGTGGCGGTCAAGGACAACCTCTGCACCCGTGGCGTGCGGACGACCTGCTCGTCCAAAATCCTGGAGTCGTTCGTTCCGCCCTACAACGCCACGGTCGTCGAAAAACTGGACGAAGCCGACGCGATCATCATCGGCAAGACCAACCTGGACGAGTTTGCGATGGGGTCTTCAACCGAGAACTCCGGATTCGGCCCAACCCGAAACCCGTGGGATTTCACGAGGTCTCCGGGCGGTTCCAGTGGCGGCTCGGCGGCGGCGGTGGCGGCCGGCATGGCCCCCCTGGCGCTGGGTTCCGACACCGGCGGCTCCATCCGCCAACCGGCCGCGTTCTGCGGCATCGTGGGGATGAAGCCGACCTACGGGCGGGTCTCGCGTTACGGGCTGGTTGCGTTCGCATCCTCCCTCGACCAGATCGGCCCGTTCGCGCGCGATGTCCGCGATACCGCGATGCTCCTGGGCGTGATTTCCGGGCATGACCCCAAGGATTCCACCAGCGCTGATGCTCCCATCCCCGACTATCTGGCCGGCATCGAAGGCGGCGTCAAAGGAATGAAGATCGGCGTCCCGCGCGAGTATTTCGGCGAGGGGCTGAACGACGACGTCGAGCGGGCCATCCGAGCGGCCGCGCAGGTCTTGCAGGACGCCGGGGCCGAGTTGGTCGACCTCTCCCTGCCCAACGCCCAATACGCGATAGCCACCTATTATATCGTCGCCACCGCCGAGGCCAGCAGCAACCTGGCCCGCTATGACGGCGTTCACTACGGCCACCGGACGTCCGACGACGTGGATATCGTCGAGCTGTATTCTCGTTCACGGGATGAAGGCTTCGGGGCCGAGGTCAAGCGGCGGATTATGCTGGGCACCTTCGCCCTGAGTTCCGGCTATTACGACGCCTACTACCTCAAGGCCCTCAAGGTGCGGTCGCTGATCCGGCAGGATTACGAGGCCGCCTGGCAACAGGTGGATTGCATCCTGGGGCCGACCTCGCCCACCGTGGCCTTCCCCTTCGGCGAACGCATCGACGACCCGCTGGCGATGTATCTGGCGGATGTGTACACCATTGCGATCAACCTTGCGGGCCTGCCCGCGATCTCTGTCTCCTGCGGCCCCGGCGAAGGCGGCATGCCCGTCGGCCTGCAATTCACCGGCAAACCCTTCGACGAAAGCACCCTGCTCCGCGTCGCACGAGCGTTTGAAGCCGCGACCCCTCATGCCCAGGCTCGTCCGACTCTGGCAACGGATAGGAAGGCTTGATATGCTGAGCACCCGTTTCCGCGTCCTGCTTGCTGTTCTTCTGCTGTGCCTCCCGGCCGCCGCCCTCGGCCGGGGTTCCGAGGATGTCGAGGGCGATACGATTCTTCGCAAGATCGCGGAGAAGACCGCCGACATCAAGGCCTTCAAAGCCGATTTTGAAGTCAGCGGCGACCAGGTGGGAATGGCCGCCATGAAAGGGACGATTACCTTTCAGACGCCTGATAAGTTCCGAATGAAGGGCGTCCTCGGATTCGGCAACATTGAGCAAATCACCATTTCCGACGGGGAGTGGAGCTACATCCTGATTCCGGCGATGGGGTCCACCACCAAGATCAACATGAAAAAGCTCCGGGCGATGCTGAAAGAAGCGGGCCTGCCCGAGAATCAGCAACAGCACAATATCGCCCGCCCGCTGGCCACCCTTAAGGAGGGTACGGCAAAACTGCAAAGCACAGCCAAGATCAATGATCAGGACTGCTGGGTGTTTCGCGGTACTCCTACCGCTCAGGCCAATAAAGCCACCGGGGAGACTCAGGCGGTTGAGGTCGCGGTCTCCAAAGCAGACGGCATGACCCGCCGGATACGCTTCCTCGGTCCGGAGAACAAGGCTCTGATGGTGGTGGATTACCGGAACGTCAAAGCCAACCCGGAACTGGACGATAAGTTTTTTGTCTATACTCCGCCTAAAGATGCGGTGGTGATGGACCAGACCGATCAGGTACTCCGGATGCTGGAGACCTTCTTGAAGGCCCCGAAGCCCGAAAACGCGGAATAGAACCCGACCCGGAAGGGACAGATGGAATACGAAGCAGTTATCGGCCTTGAGACGCACGCCCATTTCTTGACTGAAAGCAAGATGTTCTGCGGGTGCAGCACTCGATTTGGAGCGCCGCCAAACACACAAACCTGCCCGGTCTGCCAAGGCTTGCCCGGCACTCTGCCGGTAGTCAATAAAAAGGCGTTCGAACTGGGGCTGCGCATCGCCCTGGCGCTGAACTGCGAGATCGCCCCTGTCACACAATTTGACCGCAAGAACTACTACTATCCCGATCTGCCCAAGAACTACCAGATATCTCAGAACTACAACAATCTCGGTGTGAACGGTTGGTTGGATTTGGAGGTCGATGGAGTCGAGCGCCGCGTCGGCATCTGGAATGTACATCTCGAAGAAGACGCGGGCAAGCTCGAGCATCCCGAAGACACCGGTGCCCAATACACCGCGGTGGACCTGAACCGCGCGGGCAGCCCCTTGCTCGAAATCGTCTCCGCCCCCGATATGCGCTCCGCGGCGGAGGCCGACGCCTATATGCGCGGGC
>CAZBCO010000167.1:0-2701 GCA_964490295.1 uncultured Planctomycetota bacterium | reverse complement strand
AAGCCCGAAACCCCGGTCGCGGGCATCGTCGGCCAGATCGTCCCCTGGAAGGGCCAGGATCGTTTCCTTCAAGCTGCGGCCCTTGTGGCCAAACAGCAGAGCGATGCGAGGTTCCTGGTCGTCGGCGACAATCCCTTCGGCGATCACCCCGGCCTGCTCGACCGCTTGAAGCTGATGGCGGCCGAATGGGGCATCGCCGACCGTGTCACCTTCACCGGTTGGCGCGAGGACGTGCCCGAGGTGATGAACGCCCTGGACGTGCTGGTGCTGGCCTCGGAGAACGAGCCGTTCGGGCGGGTGGTGATTGAGGCGATGGCCTGCGGCAAGCCGGTGGTCGCCTTCGCCTGCGGCGGGCCGCTGGATATCATCGAGGCGGGGCGCACCGGGCTGCTGGTGCCGCCGTTCGACGTGGAGGCCATGGCCGACACGATTAAGCGACTGCTGGCCGACCCGGAGACGGCCCGGACGATGGGCCGGGCCGGGCGACAGACCGCGGTGGAGCGGTTCTCCGCCGAGGCCTGCGCCGACAAGGTTCAGGAGGTCTACGCCCGGCTGCTGGGGTCGGCGTGACCGCGTGAGATGGATGGGCAACATCGGAAAGGTGGCGGCGTGAGAGTAGGCATCGACGCACATCTGGTCAAGGCTCGCCCCACCGGCGTGGGCAAGGCGATTACGCGCACCATCGAGGCGATGGTCGAGACCGCACCGGACGACGAGTTCGTCATCTACGCCAACCGCCAGTTCCCCGACCTGCTCGACCACCACCCGAACTGCCGCGTGGTGCGCACCCGCGGGATTGCCGCGTCGCGTCTGGCCCGCATCCTGCACGAGCGCCTGGTCATCCCCCGGCGGCTGCAACGCGACGGCGTGGAGGTGTTCTTCGCCCCCGGCTATGTGTTTCCCGGCCTGCTGCCCGTGCGGATGGTGCTGGGCGTGTTTGACCTGAACGCTCTGAAATTCCCCGACCTGGTGCGCCCCGAAACCAAGGTCTATTACAAGTACGCCCTGCCCGCCTCGGTCGACCGGGCGGTGCGGGTGGTCGCCCCCACGCAGGCCGTGGCGAGCGACATCGAAACCCTGCTCCAGGTGGATGCGAACGCCATCCGGGTGGTGCCCTGCGCGGCGGACGACCGCTTCCGCCGGCCGCCGGGCGACATCGACGCGGTGCGAGCGAAGTACGGCCTCGTCGCTCCCTATGTGCTGTTCCTCGGCAACATCGAGCCGAACAAGAACCTGGCCAGCCTGGTGAAGGCTTACTTCGCAGCACGGCTGAACTGCAACCTGCCGCACAAACTGGTGCTGGCCGGAAAGGCCCGGCACAAGATGCGGCGGCTGAAACGGCTGATCCGCGACCTGGATTGCGAAGCCCTGGTGCAGTTCCCCGGCTACATCGACGAGGCCGATCTGCCCGGACTCTACGCCGGGGCCAGCCTGTTCGTCTATCCCTCGCACGCCGAGGGGTTCGGCATTCCCCCGCTGGAGGCGATGGGCTGCGGCACCCCGACGATCACCTCGACCGACCCGGCCGTGATGGAGGTCACCGGCGACGGGGCGCTGCATTTCGCCTCCACCGACCTCGCCGCGTTGCGGCAGGCCATCGAGTCGGTGCTGTCCGACGCGACCCTGGCGGAACAGTTGGTCGCTCGCGGGCGAGTGGTCGCCGAGCGGTATTCCTGGGCCCGAACCGGGCGGATGACGATGGACGTCCTCCGCGAGGTGATGGAGACCTGAGATGAGAATCGCCTACCTCGTGGGCCGCTATCCGAACCCCAGCGAGCAGTTCATCGAGCGCGAGATCGCCGCGCTGCGGGCGGCGGGCGTCGAGGTGACCGTCTATCCCATCGAGTGCGGCCCTGGCTTCGTATGCCCCTGGTGCGCCCTGGGGCGTGGCATCGGGTTGTCGGTGATGCCCGGCACCTGGCGGGCGATGGGCCGCTTCGCGTGGGCGGACCTGCTGGGGCTTCGCCCCAAGGCATGGCGCGAGTTTCCCGGCGGGCTGAGCATCGCCCACCGGATCGCCTCGGCGGCGCGGGCCGCGGGCGTGGACCGGGTTCACGCGGCGTTCGCCACCAAGCCGGCGGCGGTGGGGATGATGGTCGCGGCGATGCTGCGGCTCCCGTTCACCTTCGCGGCGCACGCCCGGGATGTGTTCGTCGATGGCGTCGCCCTGCGGCAGAAGACGGCGGCGGCCGAGTGGGTGACGGTCTGCAACCGCGCGGTCGAGGCCGAGCTATGGAAGCGGATTCCCGAATCGCTGCACCGGCGGGTAACGCTGATGCGACACGGGCTGCCGCTGGCGGAGTATGCGTTCCGTTCCGACTGGCAGCCGCACGAGCCGCTTCGGCTTCTGGCCGCCGGGCGGCTGGTGGAGAAGAAGGGCTTTGGCCACCTGATCGAGGCGATGGCCCAGCTTCGCGACGCGGTCTGTGAGATCGTGGGCAGCGGGCCGCTGGAGACGGCTCTCCGGCGGCAGATTGAACAGCACGGGCTGGCCGAGCGCGTGACGCTGCATCCCTGGGTCACGCCCGACGAGCTGCGCCGGCGGATGGTCGAGGCCGACCTGCTGGTCGCCCCGTCGGTGGTGGCCGGGGACGGCGACCGGGACGGCGTGCCGAACGTGCTGATTGAGGCCGCCGCGCTGGGCCTGCCGATTGTGGCCTGCGACGCGGGCGGGGTCGGCGAGTTCGTGTTCAACGACGAG
>CAZBCO010000166.1:0-5556 GCA_964490295.1 uncultured Planctomycetota bacterium | reverse complement strand
CGCCAGGCCGCGCTCGGCGATGTGTTGGCCAACATCATGCGCTTCGTCGGGTTCGAGGTCGCCACCGAATACTGGGTCAACGACTGCGGCAACCAGATCAATAAACTGGGCGAGTCCGTGCTGGCCCGCTACCTCCAGGCCCTGCGCGAGCCGGCGACGTTCCCCGAGGACGGCTACCGCGGCGAATACATCACCGACATGGGCAAAGACCTGGCCGCCAAGGAAGGCCGCACCTATGCCGAGATGCCGCGCGAGGAGGCCATCCAAACCCTGGGGCGATACGCCGCCGACAGCATCCTCCGGGATATTGTCGCCGACTTCCGCCGCTTCGGACTCGAACACGACACGCTGTTCAGCCAGCGGGCCTTTGAGGCCGGCGGCCACGTCGAACGCCTGCTCGACCGGATGAAGGCCCTGGGCCTGACCTACGAGGCCGACGGCGCGGTCTGGATGAAAACCAGCGAGCACGGCGACGAGAAAGACCGGGTGCTGATCAAGAGCGACGGGCTGTGGGCCTACCGCCTGTCCGATATCGCTTATCACGAAAACAAATTCGAGCGCGGATTCGAGACGGTCATCGACATGTTCGGCCCCGACCACCACGGGCATATCATTACGATGCGCGCGGCGATGGATGCCCTGGGCCACGACAGCTCCGTCGTCCGCCCGATGATTGTGCAGCACTGCACCATTCTTCGCCAGGGCGAGAAAATCAAGATGTCCACCCGTGCGGGGGAGATGATCACGCTCGACGAGGTGATCAACGAGGTCGGCGTCGATGTCGCCCGCTTCTTCTTCGTCACCCGCAAGACCGACAGCCACCTCGACTTCGACCTGGAGCTGGCCAAGAAGCAATCGCTCGACAACCCGGTGTACTACGTGCAATACGCCCACGCCCGCATCGCCAGCATCATGCGCAAGGCGGGCGACCTGGCCCTGCTCGGCCCCAACGATATCACGCGCGGCGTCTATACCGGCGGCACCGAGGCCGACCTGGAGGCCCTGGGCGAACGCGACCTGGCCTTGGCCGCCAAGCTGGGCCAGTTCTCCGCCGTGCTGGAAAAAGCCGGCGTCGAACTGGAACCCCATCGGCTGGCGCTGTACCTCCAGGAATTAGCCGCAGAGTTTCATAACTACTACACGCACTGCCCGGTGATTGGCGACGATGAACGCCTGACCAAGGCCCGGCTGTTGTTGGTCAGCGCGGTTCGCGTGGTGCTGCGTAACGCGCTGCACCTCCTCGGCGTCCATATCCCGGAAGCGATGTGATCGGATGAGCATCGAAATCCAAAACCTGACCAAGCTCTACGGCGACAAGCCGGCGGTCGCGGACTTGTCGCTCACCGTCGAGCCGGGGATGCTCTACGCCTTTCTCGGCCCCAACGGCGCGGGCAAAACCACCACCCTCAAGGTGGTCACCGGCTTGCTCCGCCCCACGCGCGGCCTGGTGCGCGTCTTCGGGCACGACGTCCACGACGGCAGCCTCGCCGCCCGGCGCATCACCAGCTACATCCCCGACGAACCTTACCTCTACGAAAAGCTCTCCGGGCGCGAGTTCCTCCAGTTTGTCGGCCGCATGTACGGCATGAGCTCGGAAGCCTGTGACCGGCGGATCGAGGAGCTCAGCGAGCGCTTCGGCACCTGCGAATACATCGACGGCCTGGCCGAGAGTTATTCGCACGGCATGAAGCAGCGCGTGGTGATTACCGCCGCGATGCTGCATCAACCCCTCGTGCTGGTCGTCGACGAGCCGATGGTCGGGCTGGACCCGCGCAGCGCCCGGCTGGCCAAGGACGTGCTGCGCGAGATGGCCGCCGAGGGTGCCTGCGTGTTCATGTCCACCCACACCCTGTCCATCGCCGAAGAGGTCGCCGACCGGGTCGGCATCATTCATCGCGGAGTCCTGGTCGCCGAAGGAACGGTTGACGAATTGCGTCTGGGCGGCCATACTAATACCAACCTTGAGGGCATCTTCCTCAAGCTGACCGAAGAAGCCGCGCGGGCCGACCGCACGGCAGAACGACCGGAAGGAGAACGCACCGATGGCTAAGACACGACGCAGCACCCCCCGCACCCCCAAGCCCAAGGCCGGCCAGAAACTCTGGGGCGGCCGCTTCAAAAAGAAAACCCACCCCGCGGTCGAGCAGTTGACCGAGTCCATCTCGTTCGACCAGCGGCTCTATCGGCACGATATCCAGGGCAGCATGGCCCACGCTGCGATGCTGGCCCAGACCAAGGTGATCACCGCCGCCGAAAAGAACCGCCTGCTCACCGGCCTGCGCGCCGTGGAGAAGGACATCGCCAACGGCAAGGTCGCCTTCGCCGCCGAGAACGAAGACATCCACACCATCGTCGAGTTGGAATTGACCCGCAAGGTGGGGGCCGTCGCCAAGAAGCTCCACGCCGGGCGCAGCCGCAACGACCAGATGGCCCTCGACCTGCGCCTCTGGATGCGCGACGAAATCATCCATATCGAAGAACAGGTCTGCATGCTTCAAGAGGCGATGCTCTGCCACGCGGAGAACACCGTGGACGTGCCGATGGCCGCCGTCACCCACCTCCAGCACGCCCAGCCCGTTCCCCTCGCCCATTACCTCATGGCCTATGTCGAAATGCTGGAGCGCGACAGCGAGCGCCTGCTCGGCTGCTATGGCCGCGTCAACGAAATGCCCCTCGGCTCCGGAGCCGTGGCCGGCACCACGGTCCCCATCGACCGCGAGTTCGTCGCCCAACTGCTCGGCTTCGACTCCGTCTCCCACAACAGCATCGACGCCGTCAGCAACCGCGACTTCTGCATGGAGTTCCTCACCACGCTCAGCATCCTCGGCGTCCACCTCTCGCGGCTCTGCGAGGAATGGACCTGGTGGGCCGGGCCCGAATACCGCTTCATCGACATCGACGACGCCTTCTGCACCGGCAGCAGCATCATGCCGCAGAAGAAAAACCCCGACGCCCTCGAGCTGATCCGGGGCAAGACCGGCCGCCTGTTCGGCGACCTGATGCAGATGCTCACCCTGATGAAGGGCCTGCCGCTCTCCTACAACCGCGACATGCAGGAAGACAAAGTCGCCATCTTCGACGCCGCCGACACCGTCCGCCTCTCGCTCGACGCCATCATCCCCCTGGTGGGCGGCGTGAAATTCAACACCGAGCGCATCGCGGCCGTCGCCCAGAGCGACCTCATCGACGCCACCTCGCTGGCCGAATACCTGGTGATGAAAAAAGTCCCCTTCCGCGACGCCCACCGCATTGTCGGCCAACTGGTCGCCCAGTGCCTCGACAAGAAAATCGCGCTGCAGGACCTCGACCTCGCCGACTTCAAAGCTGCCTGCCCCAAGATCGCCAAAGACGTCTACGACACCCTGGGCATCGACAACTGCCTCAACCGCTACAACGGCATCGGCAGCGCCAACCCCAAAAACGTCCGCCGCGAAATCGCCCGCTGGCGCAAAATGTTCGAGGAATAAACCGACCCGCTGCGGGTAGGAAGTGTTGCTGCGGCCGAGATGGACAGAGTCCGAAGGAAGCCGGCCGCCGGGGCAGAGCAAAGGGCTTCCAATATCGTAGCCCTGGCCAAGCTACGGATGCGGCGCTGTTAGGGGGAAAGGTTTGGCGTGTCCCAATTGCGGCGGTGACCTTTTCAGGCGCTTCTCCTTCCGTGAGAAACTGGCGCTCTTTCTGCCTGTGCCCTACGGACGTACCTGCCTGCTCGAATGCAAAGAATGCGGCAGCACGTTCGGGGCCAGCACAGGCATTACCGGCTACATCATCACTATCGCGTTTGCCCTCTGCATGGTCGGCCTCGGGGATATCTGGTGGGTTGCTTTCGTTTTCCTGGGGGCCTGGCTTTTGATCTCGATGGCAAAGTCAGACCAGTCACGCCCGGGCGGTTTGGGCGTTGGTCACATGCTCACCGCGGGCGTAATTCTCGGCGTACTGGCCTGCATTGCGTTGGTCGACCGCAAGATTCTGGGTGACGGCAGCGAGTCCATTAGTGACGCCTTCGAAAGGTACGGGGCGTGGTGTGTGTACTTGGGCGTCGCCTTCGCTTTTGCGCTTGCGGTCATCGACAGGCTTCTGCCCCCTCGTATTATTTCGTCCGGTACTGTGAACAAGAGAACGATGTAGCTCACCATCACATCGGTTCATCACGCATCAGGCGAACGGCACGCCCAACACTCCATCGTCGCGGATGGATCCCCGGCGATGACCGATGGCCACTTGCCCCCATATTGGGGGCACACATCGCCGTTCATCGTCTTCATCGTTCTGACGCAAGGATGCAACGGCATGATTCGATAAGCCCCATAGGGGCCGCACACGAAGGTAGAAACAGCCGTACAAACGTCACGAGCGGGGGACTGCCACTCGCTGGCGGTCCCCGCTCTGGGCGGGCCACTCGTTCGGCAGAAACTGGGACAGGCAACGGGGTGCCAGTCCCGGTTTGCGCTTTCCCCGTTCGCTTCGCCGCCGCGCTGCTTGCCCCCATATTGGGGGCAAACTCCGTGCTCCTCTGCGACGAAAGCGCCTTGGCGACGGTTATGGATGTCACCGGAATAGTCGACGCGGACATCGCCGTGAACTGGTATCGGTCGACGCGAACGTCACTCCCGGGTTTGTTGGGCCGCTTGCCTTTTCCTTAGGCACGGATTGCACCGGCATTGGCCCGTCTTCCCGAAATACATCCACCAGTCCCGGGTCCGTTGCCCGCATTCCATGCAGACACCCTCCGGGGTTTCCGGGGCTGCCGGTAGGGGCGGGACCGTTTCTAGGCTCCGGGCGGACCTCCTGCCCGACGGCACCGCCACAGGAGCTGGGGAATGCAGGTGCTGCATCTGTGCTCGGTACTGCCGTTCCTCATCCAGTCTCTTTTTTTCCTTTACCCTCCACGCCAAGAACGTCTCTTTTTCACCCGGATGGCATAACGCGCCGGTTTTCGGGGTGAGGAGCAACTGATCCACGGGCGAGTTGAGCTTGACCCCATGGTATTGCTGTTGGCACGTTCCCCGACACAGGGATCGATACGTGGTCAATTCCCGGCGAACCGGGTCCATGTAGTGCAATGATCCGCAAGAATTCGCTCTGTTCCATGCATGCACCGCGTCATAGTCGGACCGGCGTAGGAACGCCCGTTCCGTCGGCGAGAGGATCAGTTCCTCCGGGCTGGTGTTTGTCGGGTGCATCATGGATGAGAGAAGGATGAAGTTCCAAGGGACCCCGCTGGACCTTTCGGCGGCTGCTACCTTGTTCCGGTAGTCGAGATTGCGGTTCTTCTCGACGATCCAATAGGCGAACGAAGTCGAAGCGCCGGTCTCGACCCAGCAGTCGATGGGGTGCGGCAGATCGGTTATCCACTTTTCCAGCGTGACCCCTTTAGGAAACTTGTTTTTCAGCCAGCAGTAGAGTATTTCGCGGGCATGGAGCAGTTCCGAGGATTCATTCGCGGCCGGGCAGTTGGCGAGACTCCAATGGGCGAAATGGTGCCGCTTGATATCCCCGGCTTTCACCCGTACGCAATGGTGGCACATGGGGCATGTGAGTCGGCCCGACCGCCCC
>CAZBCO010000165.1:0-3602 GCA_964490295.1 uncultured Planctomycetota bacterium | reverse complement strand
TGACAATTCCGAATATGCCGACTAGAATCGCCCGCAGAACGCCTCTGGATGGGCGGTTGGTCTCGTCGGACGGCTTGGATTGGGGTGCCGATGGACAATCTGAAGCAAATCATTCGTAATGTGTTGGATTTTCCGAAGCCGGGGATCGTCTTCCGGGATATCAGCACGCTGCTGTCGAATGCCGAAGCGGTGCGAGCGGTGGCGGATGCGATTGCCGAGCGCTACCGCGACGCGGCGGTCGATGTGGTTGTTGGAGTGGAAGCACGGGGCTTCGTCTTTGGCCCGTTGGTGGCGGATCGTCTGAATGCGGGTTTCGCGATGGTGCGCAAGCCCGGCAAATTGCCCTTCAAGACCATCCGCGAGACCTATGATCTGGAGTACGGTACCGACGCGATTGAAATCCATGTCGATGCGGTGCAGCCCGGGCAGCGGGTGCTGTTGGTCGATGATCTGCTGGCCACGGGCGGAACGATGGCCGCCTGCTGCCGCTTGGTTGAAAGGTTGGGTGGCGAGGTGGTGGGTTGTGCCTTTGTGATCGAGTTGAGTTTCCTGCCGGGCCGAAAGCTGTTGGCGGGCCGCGAGGTGTTCGCTTTGGTGGATTACGACAGTGAATAGGCGCCCGTAGCTCAATAGGATAGAGCACGGCTTTCCTAAAGCTGAGGTTGCAGGTTCGACTCCTGCCGGGCGTATTTGAGTTGGAAGACAAGAGGTTGAAAAAAAAAACGAGCTGAAGGCTCGAATATCACCGGTTTTTGTGATATGATCAGCCACCGGTCGCTGAGAACGACACGACATTTCTTGGCAGGCGACGTTGAATTATGAAGCATGAAGAAAAAGAGCGGCTTCACGAGCAGGACCGATTCATCAAGTTCATGTCGGGTTTGTGGGATCGGATTACGGCTCGCCGAACCGTGGCCTTGAGCGTGGTGGTTGCCTTCGCCCTGATTCTGGTGGTCACCGCGGTGGTCGGCGGCGTCCGCGAGGTGTTGCGTGACCGGGCATTAAACCGGGCCGACACGGCAGAGACCATCGAAGAGATGGAAGCGGCCGTGGCGAAGCACCCTGACGTGGTGGACCTCCGCATGCGGTTGGGCGTGGCCTATGTCCAATCTGAAACGGCCGAAGGCTTCAGCAAGGCGGAGGGGCATTACCAGGCCGCGGTGAACGCGACCCGCAATCCGCTGGAGCGGGGCGCCGCGTTGCTGGCCTTGGGCCAGGTCAAGATGGAACTGAAAAAATACACCGACGCCGCCGAGGTGTTTGATGCGGCCGCGCGAATTGAAGAGGCCGAGGATTTGATCGGCGATGCCGCGATTTGGCATGCCGGACGGTGTTATGAATTGATGGGCGAGGCCGACAAGGCGGCGGCCCGATATGAAAGCATCGGTTCGTTAGGAGGCAACCAGGGCGAAGACCTCTGGAGGACGCTGGCGGGGTACCGCCAGATGAAGATGAAGCAAGGCGTGTTGGATTGATTTCGGGCTGGAGCCCGTGTACTTTTGAACAAGGAGAGAGTTCGAATGGCAGACTTGAACGCGATTGCACAGGCATTGATCAGTGGTAAGGCCAACGATGTCAAGGCGTTGACCGAAGCCGCCCTGGAAGAAGGCATTGGCCCGGAGAAGATTCTCAACGAGGGGCTGATCGCCGGGATGAACGAGGTGGGCCGCCGGTTTAAGGCCAACGAATTCTACGTTCCCGAAGTGCTCATCGCGGCGCGGTCGATGCACTACGGCATGGAGGCTCTGGCCCCCAAGCTCAAAGAAGCGGGCGTGAAGAGCGTGGCCAAAGCCGCGATCGGCACGGTCAAAGGCGACCTGCACGACATCGGCAAGAACCTGGTGACGATGATGCTCAAGGGCGCCGGGTTCGACGTGGAAGACCTGGGCGTCGATGTCCCGGTTGAGAAGTTCGTTGAAGTGGCCAAGGGCGACGTGCAGCTTCTCTGCGTCTCGGCCCTGCTGACCACGACCATGCCGCAGATGCCGAAGATTGTCGATGCGCTGAAAGAAGCGGGCATCGAGAACGTCAAGGTGATGGTGGGCGGCGCCCCCGTCACCCAGAAGTTCGCCGAAGAGATCGGCGCTCACGGCTATGCCGCCGACGCCGCCAGCGCCGTCGATGTGGCCAAGGAACTGCTCAGCATCTAGCCGAGCATCGGCTGCCTGGATAACGCACCACCACGGCCCCGCCTGCGCGGGGCCGTGCTTTTTGGGGAATCGGCCAGTGAGCCGCGAGCGCCCGAAGCCGGTCGTTGAGAGCATCGAGGTCCACGATATCCATGCCAGAAAATCCTGGCCTGGGCGGCGGCTCGATGCCTATCTCGCGGCCAAGTTTCACGAGTATTCCCGATCGCTGATGACCGCCTTGATTCGCGAGGGCAAGGTCACGGTCAACGGCGAGTCGGTCAAGCCACACTACGAGCTTCGCCGTGGTGATCACCTGCACGTGGAGCTGCCGGTCTTCGCCAAGCCCACGCTCACGCCCCAGGATATTCCGCTGAACATCATCCACGAAGACGACTACGTTCTGGTGATCAACAAGCCCGCCGACATGGTCGTGCATCCCGCCCGCAGCCACATCACCGGCACCTTGGTCAACGCTCTTGTCTTCCATTGCGACCATCTGCCCGATACCGAGGACAAGGTGCGCCCCGGCATCGTTCACCGGCTGGATAAGCATACCACCGGCGTGATGGTCGTGGTCAAGGACGAGGCCTCGCGCGGATGGATCGGCAAGCAGTTCGAGTATCGGCGTGTGCAGAAGCACTACCGCACCATGGTCGAGGGCGAAGTGGAACTCGATGCCGATCTGGTCTCGCTGCCCATCGGACGCCACAAGAAACAGCACGAGAAAATGGCGGTGGACCACCAAAGCGGACGCGAGGCCCACTCGGTCTATACCGTCCTCGAACGTTTTGATGGGTTTACGTATCTGGATGTGGAACTTAAGACCGGGCGAACCCATCAAATCCGCGTGCATATGGCCGCCATCGGCCACCCCGTGGTGTGCGACGCCGATTATGGCCGACGCCATCGGCTGACCCTCTCGGAGCTCACCGGCAACGAGCCGGCCGACGACGAACCGCCGATTATTGATCGGCAAGCCCTGCACGCCTACACGCTCGCCTTCAACCATCCCGGCACCGGCCAGGTCGAAAGCTACACGGCTCCGCTCCCGCCCGACATGCAGGCCCTGCTCGACGCCCTGCGGAAGTATCGTGCAAAGTGATCTAATGCTTACTGCTGTTTGTCAGGCCATTGGAAGCACGAATGAGTGACACCAGGTCGCTGATACGTTTACGTAAATCAAGGACATTAAATTTCGGCTGCCCCTTCGCGATCTCCCGAGCGACTGCGACTTTATCGACGTTCGTTTTGACCTTGCCGTTCTTTGATGAATGATAGTGTAGGCAATGTGAATAAGGACTTGGGTCGTGAAGTTCTTTCGCGTCGCGGTGGACTGCCTTCACAGCTTGGAGTACATCCGACGCATCGATGTAGTTCTCTATCTCTCGCCCTTTAGTGATCCAGACCAAGCCAGGGCTGTCTTCGAAATCCTTCATTACGCGGAGCTTGGTTTCGTTAATGCGTTTGCGGGCT
>CAZBCO010000164.1:0-5131 GCA_964490295.1 uncultured Planctomycetota bacterium | reverse complement strand
GGCCTCCGGTGGTTGGAAACTCGACGGGTTCCGGCTCCGAGAGATAACCCGCATCAACACGGGTTTCGCTGGACCGCCGCAGGATGTCGCAGGCCCCGGTCGCCAGGTCCAGCCGGACCACGAACGTTGGCTCCTTGGCCGAGCCGCCGCAGAACACCGCGAAGCGTCCGTCGGACCGCACGCTGCTGATGCTGCTGAATCGGCTTGCTGCGGGTTCCAGGGGCGTTATTTTGCCGCTTCGCGTATCAAGGCTCGCCAGATGCCACCGCCCGTTTCGCGTATAGGCCGCGACAATCCGGCCCGACCCCGCGAAGTCATAGGCCCTGGTTCCGAACACCCAGGCGGGCGGGGCGAACTCCGCCTCCATTTCACAGACCGCTTCGACGCGACCGGACACCTCGCGGTACAGGTTCCACCAGTCGGTGCGGTCCGACACGAAGTAAAGCGTCCCCTCCGGCGACCAGGCGGGATCGACGACCGATTCGCCCGGCCCGCCCGCCACTTGGCGTCGTGTGCCCAGCGAACCCTCCGGCCCGACCTCGGCGACATACAGCTCGGTGCTGTCCCACGGCATATTCGGGTGACACCATTCCACCCAGGCCAACTGCGAGCCGTCGGGGCTGAGCCTCGGCGCCGCGTAGAAATCATTGCCGGAGACCAACACCTCAGCCGCTCCGGTGTCCAGATCAATACCCACGAGGGTATTGACGGCTTCGCGGTCCGAGGCGGTATGGTCTTCACGGACACAGATCAGGCGATTGCGCCGGGCGTCCACCACGGCGTCGGCATAACGGAAAGCTCCCTCCTCGGTCAACGCCACGGCGTCGGTGCCCGGTGCCATGCGGTAGAGCCGCTGATCGGTGTAGTTTGAGGCGTAAACAACGCCCCGGTGAGCCACATAGGGGCCGCCACCGTATTCATTGACACGGGTGCGCGAGTTGAATTCCGGCGGGGTCATCTCGTCCGTGGTGCCGTCGGCGGAGCGTCGCACCACCACGTAACGCCCGCCCTGATTGGGCCGCATCTCAAGCCAATAGATCGCATCGCCGTCGAGGCTCGGCTCCAGCAGACCGACGCGGCCCTCCACCAAAAGGGCCGAGGTAATCGGCGATGTCCAACTGCCATACGGTGCGGTCTGTTTCCGGGCCATGGAAAACTCCTGAATGAAAACGAAGCGGGGCGACGGCCAGGCCGCCGCCCCGACTTCATAAAAACTCACCGGTGTGGTCACGGACTACGGCGTGAAGTCGTTGTCCGGTTCCGCTCCGTGATTGAAGATATTAAACGCGGCCATCGCCACGGCGCATTCAATCGCCGCGTGGATTTCCTCGTCGGTGCAGCCCACCGTTTTGGCAACGGCGAAATGGGCGTCGAGACAGTACTGGCAGTTGTTCACCGCACTGACGGCGATTTTAATCAGCTCTTTGGTCTTCTCGTCCAAGCCTTTCCCCGAGGAGGCATTCAGGCCGAGCATCGCCTGAAGGAATCCGGGGTTCTTCCCCATCACCTTGAAGGTGTTGTGCACCTTGCCGAACTTGCTCTGGATACCCTGGTACAATTCCTTGGTCTTGCCTTTGGCATCCGCTTCCGACACCATACCTAATCGACTCATCTTTGTCCTCCTTCCTCCCCGGTGATGGGTCAGCTCCGATACCGTTGGCTGGCCCGTTTCAGAAACTCACGTTCTTCGGCGTTCAGGCTGCCCAGCCCCTCCCGCCCGACCTTGCTCAGCAATTCATCCACGCGGCGTCGTACCTCGGCATCCTGCCGCTCGCGCCGCTCCTGTTGCCGTCCTACGCGTTGCGTTCTGGCCTGCTTGGCGGCCCGCTGAAAGGTCAAGTAGAACCATCCGACGGCGAAGCCGCCCAGGTGGGCCAGGTGCGCCGTGCCGGTCCGGCTGCCGCTGACGGCAAATAACAAATCCAGCCCCGCCAGAAACAACACCAGCGTCCTCGCCCGCACCGGGATAATCCCCCAGACCAGCAGGCGCCGCTGCGGATACAATCGAGCAAAAAGAGCCAACACGGCAAACACCGCGGCAGAAGCCCCCAGAATGGGGATATCCGGGTCGATGAAGTACCAGGGCATCATGCACAGGCCGCCGGCCAGTACCGCCGCGAAATAGACCCGCCCGAAACGACGCGACCCGATGGCCGCCTCGACCTCGCCGCCGAACATCCACAGCAGCAACATGTTGAACAAAATATGCATGAGGTTTCCGACATCGTGCAGGAAGCCGTGCGTGATGAACTGCCACACCCGAAACTTGCCGATGGCCAGCTCGGGCGTCAGGGCGAAAAGCTGCTCAAACCCAGTGAGGTGCTTGTACGCCGGGGCCATTGGCGAGACCTCCGGCCGGCCCACTTGAAGGTAGATGATGACCTGCATCGCAAACACGACGAGGTTGGCTATCAGCAGCTTTTTCAGCACGGGCGTGATCGGTCCGCCGATCCGAACGCGGTGTCCGGGCGTGCCAAAGGTATAACCCATCCTATCTCCTATCGCCCGTGCTCGTTTACAACAACGCTTCGGGGAACATCATCGCCGCGGCGAACTCCATCTGAAAGTCCGGTCGCCCGGCCAGCTCGAAATACTCGGTCCGTCGTGCGATCTGCTCTGCTGCCTCGCGGCAGGCCCTGCCCGCCAGCACCATCCGCGCCCCGGTCCCGGCGGCGTTGCCGATGAACTCCACCTTGCTGGGCGACACGTTCGGCAACAGGCCGATGCGGATGACCGTCTCGGCGCGCACGTAGTTGCCAAAGGCCCCGGCCAAGAGCAAGCGATCTACCTCGTCCAAGCTGACGCCGTATTCCCGGAGAATGATACTGGTGCCCGCGCTGATCGCTCCCTTGCCCAGTTGAATCTCGCGGACATCCCGCTGGGTGATGACAATCGGCTCGCCGGTGGCCGACTGGTCGGCATGAACCAGCACAAACGCCGGCTGGCCGTTGAACTCAATCACGCGCTCGCGTACGGCCTCGCTGACCGTGTCGGGCAATTCGGAGGATTCGAGCATGCGCCCGGTGGCATCGACCACGCCGACATCCAGCAACGCGGCGATGGCGTCGAGCACACCGCTGCCGCACATCCCGCGCGGGGCGTGGCTTCCGATGACGTTAATGCACACATCGCCGTCAATGACCACCTTTTCGATGGCCCCCTTGGCCGCGCGCATGCCGTGCCGAATACGCGCTCCCTCAAAGGCCGGCCCGGCGGCCGTCGAGCAGGAGACCAGCCGCTCGCGCCCGCCGAGGACGATCTCGCCGTTGGTGCCGATATCGAGGGCGAGTTGAACCCCATCGAACTCGTGCATACCGGCCGCCAGAATGACGCCCACGGTGTCGCCGCCGACATAGCCCGCGATGTTGGGCATGGTGTAGGCGCGCCCGTTGCCCCGCGTGCGCAGGCCCAGGTCTTGAGCCGGAACATCGGAGCCTTCGAACTGCACGGCCTCATAAGGAGCATGGGCGAGCGGCGTGGGATCGATGCCCAGCAGAATGTGGTTCATCGTCGTGTTGCCCGCAAAGCTCACGTCATAGACCGACTCGGAGGGCACGCCCGCGGCGGCGCACATCTCGTCGAGCATTTCATTGACGGAATCGACCACCAGTTGACGCAGCTGGCCGAGGCCGGAGCCGTTCCCCGCGTGACCAATACGGGCAATGACATCGTCTCCCAGAGGAATCTGGGGGTTGGCCCGCGAGCTGGTGGCCAGGGTATCGCCGCTGCGCAGGTCGAGCAAGGCGCCGACCAGCGTGGTGGTGCCGATATCAAACGCCGCTCCACAAAGCCTGCCCACGATATCGTCGGGGTCCAGAGCCACACAAGGCTCCAGCTTGCAGACCACATCGTCCAGGCCGTGAGCCAGAATCTTCTGGCCGAGAAAGCGGGAAGCGGCAGGAACTTCGATGGTAGCATCTTCGGTCAATACAGCCTGGCAGGCGAGCCGGACGCCGCGCGCGAGCTCTTCGGCGGACAGCCGCTGGCTTTCGACGGCATTGGGTTCGGGCGCGTGGGTATGAAAACGGACACGACATTGGCCGCAGGTGCCGGCACCGCCGCAGGGCGTCTCGATGATGATGTTCGCTCGCCCGGCGGCTTCGACCACACGGGTGCCCGGCAAGACGTGGACATGCGTCTTTTCGGGAAGCAACGCGATCTTGAGGGTGTTATGTTCTAATTCGGACACGATCTCTCCGTTCATAATAAAACCGTTCAACCACTACGGAGATTTTAGCGCCGTGCCGATGGGGTGTCAAATCACACCGCCGTAGCATGACACCGCCCGCGCAAGGCGGGCGGGTCATGGGGGGAGGAGGAACTTTCGATGCAGCATCAGGTTCGACGGCGATAGAGCAGGCCCAGCCCGGCCAAGATCAGTCCGTGGACTCCAGGTTCGGGAATCGCGGGGCCGGGATCTTCAGGCCCGCCCGGATCAAAATAGGTGTGGGTATGCAAGGCCGCATCGTTCCCGCATTCCAGCGAGAAGAACAGGGCGTAATCCATCCCCGGCAACAGCCCGATGGCCTCCATGTCGACCCAGCCGCTGATCACGTAATCCCATAAATCGCCCGGATTCGCCGCCGCATAGGTGGCGTCACTTTGTCCCAGCACTTCGGAGCCGGTCTTGATCAACGAGAAATAGCTGTTAAGCCGGTCGTCACCGTCCTGATCGTCCGGATCAACCAGAACACCTCTGCCCGCCATGTACTGTTGGTAACGTTCAAAGGTTCCCGTCGCAAACTCGGCATTGAGATAAAGGCTCCCCTCGCTTACGTTGTCCCAGGTTTCGCCGGCGTAGGCCTGTTGAACGATATTGCCGTGACTGGTGAGGGCGATGCCGTGGAGCGCAACTCCCGGGCTGAAGGGATTGTCGGTGTTGACGGCAATGACCAGATCACCCGGCGAGAAATGGGTATGTGCCCGGCCGTCGTAACCGAAAAATCCCGCTTGGGGCGTGTCGGTTCGAATCTCGAAGAAAAGCTTGCCCTCCTCAATTCGCGAGCCGATACCGTAGATTTCACAAATCGGGTCGCCACTCCAATCCCCAATCAAATCGTCGGTGAAAACCATTGGGCTGGCGGCCACAGAACCCGCGACACAAAACACCAACAAGACACCGATGGATAAA
>CAZBCO010000163.1:0-3925 GCA_964490295.1 uncultured Planctomycetota bacterium | reverse complement strand
GACCCCGCCGGACGACGGACGGAGCGTGGTGCTGCTGGTGAACGCGGCCTGCGCGGACTCGCGGGCGGTGGCCGAGCATTACGCCCGGCGGCGCGGAGTTCCGGACGCGAACATCCTGACGGTTCGGACCACCACCTCGGAGGTCATCTCGCGGCAACGGTTCGACCGGGAGCTGCGGGAGCCGCTGCGGCAATTCCTGCTGGAGGCGGGCCACGCGACGGCCGAGGAGGACGGACGGCTCTCGCTGAAGGTCAAATATCTGGTCTCGACCTACGGCATTCCGGTCAAGATTCGGGAGGACTATCGCGAGGCGGAATTGAAGGATTTGCCCCGCCCGATGACGCACCGGGACGGCGCGGCGGTGGATTCCGAGCTGAGCCTTGTGGCCCTGCCGAAGCACACGCTGGTTGGCTGGGTTCGCAACCCCCTCTACCGCCGGGACCCGGCGCAGCAGCGGACCATTCTGCTGGCCGCGCGGCTGGACGGCCCGACGCCGGCCATCGCCCAGGGCCTGGTGGACGCCGCCCTGGACGCGGAGCAGAACGGCTTAGTCGGCATCGGCTACATCGACGCACGCGGCCTGACCGGCGGGGCCTATCGGGCCGGGGACGCCTGGATGACCGCGTCGGAGGCCGCGCTCCGGGAAGCAGGGGTCTTCACCCGGCTGGACCTGGACGAGGCGACTTTTCCGCCGGATATGCCGATGCCCCACGCCGCGTTTTATTTCGGCTGGTACCGCCCCGACCTGGGCGGGCCGATGGCTCGGCCGGGGTTCCGCTTTGTGCCCGGCGCGGTGGCTTACCATCTGCACTCCGGCTCGGCCGCTCGGGTGCGGCGGGCGGACCTCGGATGGGTCGGGCCGCTGCTGGCTCGCGGGGCGGCGGCGACGATGGGGGCGGTCTCCGAGCCGTACCTCGGCGGCACGCCCGACCTCGGCGAGTTCACCCGCCGCTTGCTGGCGGGCCGGACCTTCGGCGAGAGCGCCTACGCCGCCTCGCCGCACCTCTCCTGGATGACCACGGTCATCGGCGACCCGCTCTACGCCCCGTTCCACGGCGGGCGGTTCGACGCGGCCCTGGCGCGCCCGGAGCACGAGCGCTGGCGCACCTTGCGCGAGGTGATTCTGGCCACCGAGGCGGGCGAGTTCAACTCGGCGCTGGAGCGGTGCCGGGCGCGCGAGGACCAACCGCTGTTTGTCGAGCTGGCCGCCCGGGCGCATCAGCGGGCAGGCCACCCCGCGGCGGCGCTGGCCGCCACCCGGCGGCTGGCAGAGATTACGCCCGACGCCTTCACCGCCCTCCGCACCTGGCGGCAGGTGGGCCAGTGGCTGGCGAGGCCGGGCCGGGCCGAGGGGCCGCAGCCGGCGCTCGAAGCCTACCTGGCCGCGCTGCATGCCCATCCGGGTTCGCCGCACGCCCTGCCGATTTATCGCGAGGCCCTGGGGCTGGCCCGCTCGATGCGCTCCACGGCGACGGAGGTTGCCCTCTGGGAGGCGCTGGCCGCCCATTTCCCCCAACGGGCCGTCGGCCGGTTGGCCCAGGGCGAGCTGGCCCTGCGCGGGCTGCGCCGGGGGGCGAAGCTGCCGAGCGTCTCGGTGCCCAGAGTTCCGGGGCCGCCGGAGCTGGACGACGAGAAGTTCGCCCCGGTCTGGGCCGCGACCCCGGCGAAGCTCGGCCTGCCGTTCGGCTCCGGGCCGGTCGAGGAGGCCTGCCGGGCGGAGGTGACTCTGGCCCGCGACGACCGGGCGCTCTATGTGGTGGCCCGATGGCCGCACGTGCAGACCTGGGCGGGCCGCATCACGGACCGCGAGGATCGCTTCGAGATGACGCTGTCGCCGGCCCGCAACCTGCAAAGGCCGGTCGTCATCCGGGTGGAGCGGAACGCCCCCGGCGGGCCGCTGCCGCCGGGCATCTCGGTGGCGACGGCATGCGCCGACCCGGAGGACGCCTTGGACTGTGAGGTGAACGGCTGGGTGGTGCGGGTCACGATTCCGTTCGAGGCGCTCGGCGTCGACCCGCCCCGCAAGGACAGCGTCTGGGCCGCCAATTTTATCCAGCGGGGGCGCACTCTGAAGTTCCCGTTCCGCCTCGTGCCCTGGTTGGCGTCCTGGGCGGCGCCGGACGCCAGCCCGCTGGCCCCTGAATGCGCCGGATACCTGATGTTCCAATGAGCGACCTGGAATCCAAGCTGAGCCGGCTGCCCGATGCCCCCGGGGTGTACCTCTTCAAGGACGCCCGGCAGGCGGTGATCTATGTCGGCAAGGCCAAGAGCCTGCGCAGCCGGGTGCGCTCCTATTTCCGCCGCAGCGGCGACACGCGCAGCTTCTACCAATTGCTGCTCGCCCACATCGCCGATGTGGACTTTGTCGTCACCGAGAGCGAAAAAGAAGCCCTCATCCTTGAGAACAACCTGATCAAGCAGTTCCGCCCGCGCTACAACATCCGCCTGCGCGACGAAAAGACCTACATCAGCCTCAAGGTCGACCTGTCCGAGCCGTACCCGCGCATTCAGTTCCCGAAGAGCGCGGCCTCGCGGGCCGAGGTGGAGGCCCGCAAGCGCGAGTCGCAGGTGCTCTATTTCGGGCCGTACGCTTCGAGCAAGGCGGCTCGCGAGACGGTCCGCTTCGTCAACCAGGTGTTCCCCATCCGCAAGTGCAGCAACACCGTGTTCGGCTCGCGGACCCGGCCCTGCCTCAACGCCCAGATGGGCCGCTGCATGGGGCCGTGCTCCGGCGAGGTGGACGAGGCCGCCTACCGGGCGATGCTCCACGACGCGATTCTGTTCCTGCAAGGCCGGAACGACGAGGTGCTGGAGGCGCTGCGGGCCAAGATGCAGGCGGCCGCGGCGGCCCGCGACTATGAACAGGCGGCCAAGCTGCGCGACCGGATCGCGGCCGTCGAGAGCACCGTCGAGAAGCAGAAAATCTCCGCCGACCGCAACGTGGACCGCGATGTGTTCGGGCTGTACCGCGAGGGCGGGCGGATCGCCTTCCAGGCGATGTTCGTGCGGCGCGGGCGGCTCGAAGACGTCGCCACTCACGAGTTCGACGCCCACGACCTGGGCGACGCCGAGCTGCTCGCCGAGTTCCTCCGCCGGTTCTACGGCCAGATGCGCTTCACCCCGCCCGAAATCCTGGTGCCCGTCGAGCCGGAGGGGTGCGAGACGCTGAACGAATGGCTCGGCGAGGTGCGCGGGGCCAAGGTCGAGGTCGTCGTGCCGCAGCGCGGCTCGCGGCGCGAGCTGGTCGCGATGGCCTGCCGCAACGCCCGCAGCTCGTTCGAGGCCCGGCACACCAGCCGCAAGCGCGCCGGGGCGCTGATCGAGTCGCTCCGGCAGATGCTCGCTCTGCGCCGCCCGCCGCACCGGATCGAATGCTTCGACATCTCGAACCTGCACGGCCGCCACGCCGTCGGCTCGCTCGCCGCCTTCACCGATGCCGCGCCCGACAAGGCCCGCTATCGCCGCTTCAAAATCAAGACCGTCGAAGGCTCCGACGATTTCGGCATGCTGCGCGAGGTGCTCGCCCGGCGCTACCGCGACCGCGAGGACCTGCCCGACCTGGTGCTGGTGGACGGCGGGGCCGGGCAGGTCAGCTCGGCCAGGGAGGTGCTGCACGGCCTGGGCCTCGACGACCTCGACCTGGTCGGCATCGCCAAGCCCAAGGGCCGCCAGCCGACCGACCGCTTCTTCAAGCCCGGCCAAGCCGAACCCGTCACACTGCCGCGCGACAGCGGCGAGCTGCTGCTCCTCGAACGCATCCGCGACGAGGCCCACCGCTTCGCCATCACCTACCACCAGAAACTCCGGGCAAGGCGGTTTCTCGAATCCCCGCTCGACGCCATCCCCGGCCTCGGCCCCAAGCGGCTCGCCGCGCTCAAGCAGCACTTCGGCACGCTCCAGGCCATCGAAGCCGCGACGCCCGACC
>CAZBCO010000162.1:0-6232 GCA_964490295.1 uncultured Planctomycetota bacterium | reverse complement strand
AGGCTCAGGCAGTTCTCGATCTTTTCGGCGATGGCCGCCTCTTCGTTGTGGGCCGGAACGATGATGGAGACCTTCGGCAAGGCGTCTTCGGCGTCGCTCCGCACCCGCCGACTGCTCCGCCGGAACAGAAAGCTCAAGTCCCGCAGCGACTGCTGCACCGAGGTTACGACAAACAACAGCAGCGGATAGCCGAAATAGGTATAAACCGCCAAACCGACGGCGAGCCAGAATAGGATTTCCAGAGTCTTCACGTGCGGCGTCTCCTCGCAAGGGCCTTCTCACAGGCTTGGCCCAGGGCTTCTGCCACCGCGCTCCAGTCGTGGCGGCTGGCGACCAAGTCTCGGCCGCGGCGTCCCATTTCCGATGCCCGTTCTGCGTTGGTGAGTAGTTCAATCACGCAGTCGGCCATTGCTTGGGAGGTTTCGGCGATCATCGCGGTCTCACGGTCCACCAGAGGCAACCCCTCGGCGGCAACCCGCGTGACCACAATGGGCTTGGCCATCGCCATCGCCTCAAATACTTTGATCTTGATGCCGCTTCCGAACCGAAGCGGTGCCACAGCCACACGGGCGCGTGCCATATAGGGGCGCACATCCTCGACCGTTCCGGTCACCGCCACGTGGTCGGGGTCGGCCTCGGCCATTGCCCGAATAGGCGCTGGCGGACGGCGTCCGACGACGGTCAGATGCGCGTCCGGCACGGCCGCCTGGATCAGCGGCAGCACTTCCTGGACGAAGAAGGTGACGGCATCCTGGTTGGCTTGCCAGTCCATCGAGCCGGTAAACACGATTTCGTGCGGGGCGATTTCGACCGCTTGCGGTGCGAAGTACTCGGCATCCACTCCCGGCGGCAGCGCGGTAACGTGCTCCAGGTTCAGGCGGTCTCGGATGAACTCGGCATCGGCCGGGGAGACCGGGGCGATCTGATCGGCGGCTCGGAATGCGGCAAGCTCCAACCGACGGGTTTGCCGGGCGTAATGTTGCAGATACCACCGGGCCGGGCCGGGCCGGGCTTGTTCGGCCTGCCGCTCGCGCAGACGGTATTCGACGTTATGAGCCAGAGCAACTCGCGCGGCCCCGCCGAAATCTACATCGTATAGGAAGGCGGAGAGGGTATCCCAGACCACCGCATCGAAACGTCGCTCGCTCGCCAGCTTTGCCGCGACGCGCTTCAATTCGGGGGTGCAGAATTTCTTGGTTGAGTAGTGCTTGCCGGTCAGCAGGCACCAGAGCAGCTCCACGTAGAACCGGGGGGTGAAGTTATGGATATCCGTCCACGGAACCGTGACCAGATCAGAACACAGGCCGCGCATTTTCTCGATATCATCCACAGGCTCCGACGCCGAGACGTTGACCAGCAGCGTGACCTCGTGGGCTTTGGAGAGATGTTTGAGCACGTTGGTGCTGAGCACTTTTGCCCCGCTGTCGGCGGGGAAGAGGCTGCGCGGCTCGACCACCAGGATTTTCATCAGGCGTCTTCCTTGCGACGAAACATCAGGGCGTCGTACAACTTGGCCAGAGCCTCGGAGCAGGTTTGGGTGTTGAAGCGTTCTTGCACGTGATGCAGTGCGGCCCGGCCCATCGCCCGGCGGCGTTCGGCATTTTTCAGCAACTCGCCCATCGCCTCGCGCAGGCCCGCCTCATCCTCGGCGGGGCGGATGAAGCCGGTGACTTCATCCACCACGATATCCGGGGAGCCGCCCACCGCGGTGGCCACCACCGGCAGCTCGGCCAGCCCGGCCTCCAGCAGCGTGCGGGGCATCGCCTCGGTCTTCGAACAACTCACCACCAGGTCCAGGGCGTTCAACACGTTGGTCATTCCATGCACGTATCCGGCCAGCAGCACGCGGTCGGAGACGCCGAGCTCCCGGATTTGCTCGGCCAGGGCGTCCTTCATCCAGCCGTCGCCCACCAGCACGAAGCGCGCCTCCGGAAAATCCGGAGCCAGCGCGGCGGCGATGCGGACGAACATCTCCGGCTGCTTCTCCGGGCTGAGGCGTCCGATCTGGGCGACGACCACGGCATCGGGCGGCAGGCCCCACGCTTGCCGGTAATCGACCGCATCCTCCGGCACCACCGCGGTATCCAGCCCCACCGGCACGACGAACAGCCGCTCCTCCGGCACGCCGCGCCGCGTCAGGCGGCCGCGATAGTCCTCGCAGAACACCACCGTCGCGTCCAGCCGCTTGCAGCATTGGACGTTGAGCCATTCGTAGAAGCGCTCCTTGGCGGTGCGGCTGCACCAGCCGTGGACCGTGGTCATCCGCACCGCGTCGCCCGTCGTCGCCAGCAGCGTGGCCAGGTCGCACTTATAGCCGTGAGAGTGGATGATGTCGGGCTGTTCGCGGGTGAAGATGGCGCTGAAGCGCTTGGCCAGCTTGAAGGGCAGGCGCCCCTCCACGGTGGTGGTGACCAGCCGCACGTTCGCCTCGTCCAGCCTGGCCGCGAAATCTTCAGAAACCGTGGCGCCGGTGCGCTGTTCGGTGACGGCCAGGGCCACGGTGTCGATGCCCTGCTTGACCAGGCCCGGCAAGGTGCAGAGGATATTGCGTTCGAGGCCGTATCCTTCGGCGCTGATGCAGAACGGATGGATTACCTTCACGTTTGGCCTCGCTCACTGTTCCGCATTTGAAACCGCGCCATCTGCTCCGGCGAGAGGAAATCCGCCCGCCTGGAGTTCCTGATTTCGCCGAGCCGCCCGATCTGCTTGAGATAGCCCAGCAGCAGCAGCCAGCCGCCGGTCAGGTTCTCGCGGCGGATCGGTCGCCGCCTGGCCCACATCACCAGCAATTTCAACGGCAACAGCAGGTAAAACAGCACGCAGCGCAGCAGGTCGAACGCCAGCCCGGCGACCACGCGCAGGGGCGAGGCGTTCTTTATCTGCTGGCGGACGCGCGTCAGGTGATAGCGATAGGTCTCGTCGGCGTGGCGGCCGCGCGGGCTGCGCTTGTGCAGCACCGCCGTGGCGTGCGAGGCGCAACATCGGCCCCGTGCTCGGGCCAGCCGGACGACGAAGTCCACATCCTCGCCGCCGAACCCGTAGTATGGGTCGAACCCGCCGATGGCCCGCATTGCGTCGGCCCGGCCAAAGCAGTTGCAGGTCGCCACATAGGCGCAATCGACCAGCCCGTCCGAGGCGCGGGCCTCAATCGGATAGGTCACGCCGTGGAAGCCAATCCCCCGCCCGTAGGCCACTTCGGGGTTGCCCGGGCGAATCTCGCCGCCCAGCACGGCCACGTCGTCGTGCTCTCGGAAGGTCGTGACCATCGTCGCCAGCCAGTCGGGGCGGGGCAGCTCCACGTCGCTGTCCAGAAACAGAACAAACTCGCCCTTGGCGGCGTTGATGCCTCGGTTCCGCAAGAACGCCGGGCCGCTGCGCACCTCGTTGGTCAGCACCAATACGTCGGGGTAATGCCCCGAGACATACCCGACAGTGTCGTCGCTGCTGCAATCATCGACCACAATGACCTCGACCGCGTCGTAGTCCTGTCGCCCGATGGAGTCCAGACAGTCCACCAACTCTTCGCGCCGGTCGTGTACCGGGATGACGACGGACACCAGGTCCGGCATGCCATAGGAGGATGCGGTCACGGGGTCTCCTGAGGCTTCGTGGTTCAGGCCGTTATTATCCTAAGTATCGGCGCACAACGGGCGTGCTCCAGAGCCATTCTACACCGCCCTGGCGGGGCCTTCAACTTGGATTCGAGCTTTATCGCGGCTTGCCTCGGCGGCCCGGGGCTGGTAGCATAGGCCCGCCCGGCGGGTTGCCGACCCGCGCGGCGGAGATACAGTGACGACGAGGACTGCCAATGAGCAAGCACAAACGGGTCTGGTACGCGGCTGGGTTGCGGTTTGAATGTCAACGGTGCAGCGCCTGCTGCCGGGGCGAACCCGGCTACATGTGGATTCGCGAGGAAGACATCCCGGTGCTCGCCGAGGCGATGGCCCTGCTGCCCGAGGAGTTCTCCAAGCTCTACGTCCGCCGCGTGGGCAGTCGTCTGAGCCTCAAGGAGCTGCCCGGCGGCGACTGCGTCCTCTGGGGCGGACGCGAACGCGGCTGCCTGGTGTATGCGGTGCGCCCCATCCAATGCCAGACCTTCCCCTTTTGGGCCGAGCACGTCTCGTCCGAAGACGCCTGGGACGAGCTGGCCGAGCGTTGCCCCGGCATCAACCGCGGTCGGCTCTTCACCGTCAAGGACATCGCTGAGCGCCTCAAGAAGATGAAGCCCTGAGCCGCGCCCGTCGTTCCGGCGGCGGGCTTGGCTTGACTCCCCGGCGCCCGCCCGCTAGAATCCACCCGAAGCATGAGCCGTTCTCAAACGTGGAGCCGAAATGTGTTCGAGATTCTGAAGAAGCGACCGGTGGCCGAGCGGACCAAAGAGATCGTGGTCGCGGCCCCGGACATCGCCGCCCACGCCAGGGCGGGTCAGTTCGTCATTCTGCGAAACCACGAGGACGGCGAGCGCTATCCGCTGACCATCGCGGACTATGACGCCGACGGCGGAACCGTCACGCTGGTCTTTCTCGAAATCGGCCACTCGACCCAGGAGCTCGGTGTGTTCGAGGTCGGCGATGCGATTCCCGACCTGGTCGGCCCGCTGGGTACGCCCAGCGAGCTGCACCCCTACGACCACGTCGTGGTCATCGGCGGGGGCGTGGGCATCGCCGCCGCCCATCCCGTCGCCAAGGCGTTCAAGGGTGTCGCCCAGAACACCATCGGCATCATCGGAGCTCGGAACCAGGGCCTGCTGTTCTATGAGGACGAGATGCAGGCCGCGACCGACGAGCTGATCGTCACCACCGACGACGGCTCCCGCGGACAGCAGGGCTTCGTCACCGACCGGCTGGCCGAGGTGGTCGCACGCCTCGGAGCGGAACAGATCGGCGAGGTCTTCGCCGTCGGCCCCACGGTGATGATGCGGGCCGTGGCCGAGGCCACCCGCCCCCACAACATCCGCACCCGTGTCAGCCTCAACCCGATTATGGTCGACGGCACCGGCATGTGCGGAGGATGCCGCGTCGAAGTCGGCGGCGAGACCAAGTTCGCCTGTGTGGACGGCCCGGACTTCGACGCCCATCTTGTCGATTTCGAGCTGCTGATGGCCCGGCAGAAGATGTATCACCGCCACGAGAGCCACGCCGCCGAAACCTGCCACCTCCAAGCCAAAATCCGGGAGATAAAAAAGCAATGAAACTCGCCTTCACCACCCTCGGATGCCCCGATTGGACCCTCGACCAGGTGCTCGCCGGAGCCAAGGAGTACGGGTTCGACGGCGTCGATTTCCGAGGCTGCGACGGAGTGATGGACCTGTGGACCCTCCCCGAATTCTCGACTGCCCTGTCCCAGACCGCCCGGCGCATCCGCTCCGCCGGGCTGGCCGTGCCCTGCGTGTCCAGCTCCGGGCGGCTGCTGGTCGATGACGCCGCGGCCCGCGAAGCCAGTCTGGACGGCTTCGCCCGGTTTGTGGACATCGGAGCGGCTCTGGGCGCGGACAAGGTCCGCGTCTTCGGAGGCTTCAACGGCGAGCGCTCCGAGGCCGACGCCCGACGCGAGGCGGCGGAGATGCTCGACCGCATGGCCCGACTCGCCGCCCCCAAGGGCCTCGCCGTCCTGGTCGAAACCCACGACGACTGGATCGCCTCCGACAAGCTGGCCTCGCTGCTCGACGCCGCCACCGAGCCGAACCTCGGCGCGATCTGGGACATCAACCACCCCTACACCCACTGTGGCGAATCGCCCGAACAGACCTGGGCCAACCTCGGCCGCTGGATTCGATACACCCATATCAAAGATTCGGCCCCCGCCGCCGACGGCAAACGCTCGCACGCTCTCACCGGAGACGGCGACGTCCCCATCGCCGAATGCCTCCGCGTGATGCGGGCCGGCGGATACGACGGCTGGCTCGCCTATGAATGGGAAAAAAAATGGGCCCCGGAAATCGCCGAGCCGGAGGTCGCCTTCCCCCGATACGTTCAACAAATGCGCCGTCTGCTTGCTTCTACTACTTCTTGACTTTTCGCTTTAGGAGTTGCCTTATCATGTCGATATTTCCATTAGGTGGACATCTACCCGATGGAGGGACGGTCATGAATAAGAAGTATGTAGTGCGGCTGGAGCCGGAAGAACACGGGTATCTGGAACGCTTGGTGAACACGGGCAAGACGGCGGCCTACAAGATCAAGCATGCCCATATCTTGCTCAAGGCGGATGCCGACGGCCCGGCCTGGACGGA
>CAZBCO010000161.1:0-2723 GCA_964490295.1 uncultured Planctomycetota bacterium | reverse complement strand
CTTCGATGCCAAGGACTATCCCGCCGCCGTAGCCCATTACCAGGCCGCCGCCAAGGCCAAGGTCGAGACCCTCAAGGACCGGATTCTCTACCGTTGGGGCCTGGCCCACGCCCATCAGGAGCAGCACGGCCCGGCGGAGCAGGTCTTTGCCCGGCTGATCGACGAGTGCCCCCAAAGCCCCTACGCAGGCGACGCTCTCTATCATCGGGGCCGGGCGCTACAATCTCTGGGCCGCCTCGACGACGCCCTGACGCTGTTCAAAAAAACGATCGAGGTCAAGCCTTCGGAACAGTTGACCGAGCTGGCGAGGTTCCAACTGGCGGAGTGTTACCGAGCCAAGAAGGACTGGGCCAAGGGCCTGGCCGCCTATCGGGCCGCGGCCAAGGCGTATCCCAAGAGTGCCTTGATCCACGAGATGCGGTATGGCGTGGGCTTGTGCTCGCAACATCTGGGGGCTTATGCCGATGCGAACGAGGCTTACCGGGCGGTCATCGCCGGGACGGGCACCGTGACCGCCGCGCGAGCACAGTACGGCATCGCCGAATGCCTGCTGCTTCAGGGCGATGCGCGGGGAGCGATGCGCGAGTTCCTGCGCATCGAAATCCTCTACGGTTATAACGAATGGTGCGCCGCCGGGCTTTACATGGCCGGCCAAAGTGCCGAAAAGATGAATGCCCCGGACCGGGCAAGAACCTGTTACCGGCAACTGCTGGACAACCCGAAATATCGAGCGACGGCCTATGGTCCCAAGGCCGCCGCCGCGGTGGAGAAACTGGCCCCATCAACGAACTCATCCCCCGACTGAAGCATATCACCATCCTCGAACAAATCGGCAACGGCGCGGGCAGCGTGGTCTTCCGGGGAAAGTACGATGATAATGGCGAGGCCGTCGCCATCAAGAGCGTCAGCCGGGATATCGTGCTCGAAATCCAGAAGCACGCCCCGAACCCGGAATACGCCGGAAACATTCGCAAGCTCACCCACCTGTACATCCAGCAGGTGCGTAATGAGTGGCGTCTGGGCCACCGCCTCACCAACCTGGCGGGCGGCCACGTCGGCATTCCGCGCATGCACCGGCTCCACACCGAGCGCGACCTGCTGCTCCGGCCCGAAGGCGTGCATCTGGTGATGGATTACGTCGAGGGAACCAACCTGCGGCGAGGCCACAACTACAGCATCCCGCAGCTCATCCGCATCTACCGCCAGGCGGCGGACATCCTGCGCTTCATGCACCAGCACAACGTGGTGCATGCCGACATGAAGCCCCATCATATTATTGTGGACGACACCGGGCACGTGCAGATTCTTGACCTGGGGCTGGCCTGCAAGCGCCAGGGGCACATGGCGCAGGTGGTCGGCAGCCCGAACTACATGGCCCCGGAGCAACTGGCGGGGGCGGGCATCGACGAGCGGACCGATGTCTACGGGCTGGGGGCCACGATGTTCTGGGCACTCACCGAACGAAGCGTCCGCCCGAACATCAGCGGCGGGGTGGCGATGGGCAGCCTCGACCTTCAGATGAAGCAGTTTGAAACCTCGGTCCGCCAGTACAACCCCGATTGCCCGCAGGCCCTGGAAGAGATCGTGATGCGCTCCTGCTCCCCATCCCGCCGATCGCGGTTCGCCCTCACCGAGGTCATCGCCCGGCTCGACCGCCTGATGTAACCGCCCGCGCACCTTGGCCGTCCATTATTCCGCGGTTCTACGGGCGATCCGGCCGAGGTCGATCGGTTCGTCGAGGAGGGCAAAGGGTTAAAAATCAGTCCACGCCGGCCGACACCGCCACCCGGAACCCGTTGATGTTGCTCCGGACGCCGGGCGTGACCCCGTAACGAGCGGCCGAGCGGCAGCTCCGTGGACCGTCGTCCCAAGAACCGCCGCGTAGCACGCGCCGGTCACCTTTTGCAGGCCCCGTCGGATCCGTCTCCACCGCGTTGGCATAAGAACCTCCATACCAGGCGTTGCACCATTCCCACACGTTCCCGTGCATATCGTAAAGCCCCCAGGCGTTGCGCTGCTTCTGTCCCACCGGGTGGGTCTTGGAACCGCTGTTCTTATCAAACCACGCGTAACGAGGCAGTTGCTCTTCGTCGTCGCCGAAGCTGTAGCGCGTCCGACTCCCCGCCCGGCAGGCGTATTCCCATTCCGCTTCCGTCGGCAGCCGCACTGTCCGCCCGGTCTTCTCCGACAGTTTCTTACAGAACGCCACCGCGTCGTTCCATGACACCTGCTCCACCGGATGACTCCAATCTTTGAACTTGCTCGGATTGGAACTCATTACCGCGTTGTACTGGGCCTGTGTCACCTCATAGATACCCATGTAAAACGGCTTGGTGAGCGTCACTTGCTTCTGCGGCCCTTCGTCATCGTCGCGACCCGCCTCGTTCTGCGGGCTCCCCATCGTGAACGTCCCCGCGGGAATCAGCACCAGCTTCATCTCCACGTCCTTGGCCAGCTCGAGCGTCAGCGTCTTCTGCTCCTTGGGCGGGGCAGGTTTGCTGTCCGTTATCCCGCCCCCCGCCACGCCGAACGCCGCCGCCATCGCGCCCGTCGCCATCATCGCATTCAAAGCCTTCATTGTCCTCTCCCTTCAGTTGGAAAGCGGGGGACTGCCACTCGCTGGTTGTCCCCGCTTTCGACGCGCAACCCAATCGGCGGAAAACGGGACAGGCAACGGGGGTGCCAGTCCCCGTTTTTCAGTTCCCACGTGCCGAAACGCTTCC